>NZ_JBKFBI010000057.1:0-33322 GCF_053346095.1 Methylobacterium sp. A52T
ACGCCCCCGGCGGCGGGGAGGCCGGGCCCGCCGCCGAGGCCGGGGCGGCGGCGGAGCGCGTCGTCCTCCGGCCCGGGATCGGGCGTGAAGGCCGCCCCGTCGACGCCCGTGCCGACCACGTCGGCCCGGGCGCCGTACTCGGCCGCCAGCGTCGCCGCCCAGGTCCGGCTGACGCAGAGCAGGCGCCCGGCATCGAGGATCGCCCGCTCCTCCCACTGCGCGAGCCGCGGATCGGTGAACGTGTCGATCCGGTGGACCGTGCGCACGAAGCCCGGGATGAGGCGGCGCCGGGTCAGGGTGGCGAGCGCGTTGCCGCTGATCCGGCACTGGGCGTGGAAGACGTCGAAGTCGCAGGCGGCGGGCGTCGAGAAATGCGCGAGGTAGTCGGCGATCCGGGCGCCGACCAGGGCGGCGGCCGGTCCCGCGACCGGCTTGGCCGCGACCGAGATCACCGGACACTGCGCCGCGCGGAAGAAGCCGCCGCCGGTCGGGTCGGGCGCGTGGACCACCGCCTCGTGGCCGAGCCTGCCCAGGGCCTCCCCGAGAGCCAGAGCGTGGACCACGCCGCCGCGCGGGTCGGTCGAGTGCGTGAGGATCGCGATGCGCAAGCGGTCGACCATGGGACGGCTCACGGAGCCCCGCGGCCGGTCGGGGGACGCGCCGCGGCCCCGACCGCGCGCTCCGCCGCCCTCTCGGAGACGCGTCGGCGAGTGTTCTGCATGGTTCATGCCGACTCGGCGTCGGGCATGCGGGTGCCGCGACGTCAACGCCGCTGGGGTCGACCCGCCGCGCCGATGTTGCCGCGAATCCTCGGGCAAGGGCGCGCCTCCCCACTCATGCCTAATTTTGCGTTACGAATTCAGTGTGTTTTCAAACTCTGCCCGGAACCGCTCTTTTCAGGGCCCTGTGTCAGATTGTATCTACCGCTCACGAGAGCCGGAGCCGTCGGTCCCGTGTCCAAGACGCTGAACACTGTCTTCCCCGCCCGCAGGATGCTGCGCCGCCTGGGCTTGTTGGGCGCCCTCTTGGTCCTTCCGACGGCGGTCCTCGCCTACGCGGACCTGCTGCCCGAATCCCTGGACATGCTGGGCTTCGACCTGGGCGACAGCCCGGACCTTCCCCACGTCGCCCGCCAGATCGCCATCGGCGCGCCGCTCAAGATCGTCGCCTTCGGATCTTCTTCGACGGAGGGCGTGGGCGCCTCGAGCCCGGCCAACGCCTACCCGGCCCGCCTGCAGATCGACCTGCGCAAGAAGCTGCACGGGATGGACGTGGCGGTCATCAACCGCGGCATCGGCGGCGAGCACGTCGACGACATGCTGGCGCGCCTCGACCGCGACGTGATCGCGGCCGAGCCCCAGCTCGTCATCTGGCAGACGGGCAGCAACGACCCGCTGCGCGGCGTGTCGCTCGACCATTTCCGCGAGGCCACCGTGTCGGCGATCCGCCGGATCCGGGACGCCGGCATCGACGTGGTGCTGATGGAGCCGCAATGGTGCCCGAAGCTCGAATCCACGCCGGGCGCCTCGCGCTTCCGCGACGCGGTGCGCAGCATCGGCGACGAGCTCGACGTGCCGGTGATCCGTCGGGCCGACCTGATGCACGGCTGGGTGCGCGAGGGTAAGCTGACGACCAAGCAGCTCTTCGCCGCCGACGGCCTGCACATGGCCGACCGCGGCTACGCGCTCCTGGCCGAGGCCGCCGCGCAGTCGATCCTGCAGGATGCCGGCCCGGTCCGCAGCCCCGAGGCGGTCGCCGAGTAGGCGCGCGATCCCGGCACCGGCTGGACTCGGCCGGCGAAGCTCCCCATCTCGGCGCGATCGAGAGCGGAGCCGAATCTTGAGCCAGGACGCATTCAGGTACGACGACCGGGGCGCCGTCCCCCAGATGCACGCGACCACGATCCTGATGGTCCGCAAGGGCGGCCGCGTCGTCATCGGCGGCGACGGTCAGGTCAGCCTGGGCCAGACCATCGTGAAGGGGAACGCCCGCAAGGTCCGGCGCCTCGCCAAGGGCGCGGTGATCGGCGGCTTCGCCGGCGCCACCGCGGACGCGTTCACGCTGTTCGAGCGCCTCGAAGCCAAGCTGGAGCAGTATCCCGGTCAGCTGACCCGGGCCTGCGTGGAACTCACCAAGGATTGGCGGACGGACCGCTACCTGCGCCGGCTGGAGGCGATGATGCTGGTCGCCGACCGCGAGGTCAGCCTGCTCCTGTCGGGCTCGGGCGACGTCCTTGAGCCCGAGAGCGGCGTCATGGCCATCGGGTCCGGCGGCAACTACGCCCTGGCGGCAGCCCGCGCGCTGGAGGACAGCGACCTCGACGCCGAGGCGATCGTGCGGCGGGCCATGACGATCGCCGCCGAGATCTGCGTCTACACCAACGGAAACCTCGTCATCGAGGCGCTGGATACCTGAGGGCCGGCCGGGCAGAGCCGGGCTCGCCGGCTCTGCTGTCGCAGCGCTTTCGACCACGGGCACACGGCACAGGGCGCGCGAACGGGCGAACGTGATGGACCGTCATCGGCGCCGCGGCCCCGGTGGCGCCCGTATCCCGTCGCTGCTTCTGCTCACAGGCCGGTGTCAGGCACGGAGTGAGTCCGGCTGACCGCGGAACCCGACATTGTCCGTACGATAGGTGCGGCGCGCGAATACCGTCCGGAGCGGGACTTCGCATCCTGGAAAGTGGCCGTGAACCGGTACTCGTGATGGCGGAACGGCCGGATCTACCCGCCCGCCATCTATTATTTCAGGTTGTACTCGCCGCGAACAGCAGAACGCAGTCCGCTCACGAGAGCTTGATTGCAGATGGAAGGTTTTCGATCATCATTCAGCCGGATTCTGCGGGGCTCCTCGGCGCCGAGTAAGATAATATTTACAGCGTATAATTTATCACAAGCGCCAGGGAACCAAATCCGAATTCCCGAATGGGGCCCTGGGGACTGACTATGCGCTCGATCAACGATGTCCGGATCGTAACGAAGCTGACTGCCGCATTCGGCAGCCTAGCGGCGGTCACGGTGGGGATCAGCGCGATCGGTTACAGTCACCTGTCTTCGATCGAGCGCGTCAATCATCTCACGGAGCACTCGTATCAGGTCATCTCCGCCCTGGACGGCCTCACGCAGTCGATGGTCAATCAGGAGACCGGCCTGCGCGGATACCTGATCGCGGGCGATCCGAAATTCCTTGAGCCGCTCCGCGCCGGCCAGAAGTCTTTCAAGGTGTCCCTGGAGAGCGCCAAGTCTCTCACCGCCGACAACGCCGCCCAGCAGGCGCGCCTGGAGGCCGTGCGCGGCTCGGCGGAGACGTGGTCGAGCGACATCGCCGCCAAGGAGATCGCCCTCGTCGAGGCCGGCAACCTCGACAAGGCCCGGCAGATCGAGGCGAGCGGCGCCGGCAAGGCGTCCATGGACGCCCTGCGCGCCAAGATCGGCGAGGCCGAGAAGGCCGAGCGCGACCTCCTCGCCGCCCGAAGCGACGAGCAGGCGCGCTCCTTCGGCGCCGCCTACCTCGCGAGCCTGCTCGGCAGCGTCGCCAGCGTCGTCATCGCGGGGCTGCTGGCCTTCCTCGTCTTCGCCATGCTGACCCGCCCCCTCGGCCGCCTCGTGGCCGTGCTGCAGCGCATGGCCCGCGGCGAGATCGAGGCCGAGATCAAGGAGGCCGCCCGCGGCGACGAGATCGGCGCGGTCGGGCGTGCCGTGGACGGGATCAAGGCGATGGTCGCTAAGAAGGCCGCCGAGGAGGCCGAGACGAAGCGGATCGCCGACGCGGCCGCCGCGGCCGAGCGCCGCCGGACCATGATCGAACTCGCCGACAGCTTCGACCGCGCCGTCGGCGGCATCGTCGGCATGGTCTCGTCCTCGGCCACAGAGCTGCAGGCGACCGCCCGGACCATGTCGGCGACGGCGTCCCAGACCTCGAGCCAGTCGAACACGGTCGCGGCGGCCGCCGAGGAAGCCGCCTCCAACGTCAACACCGTCGCGGCCGCGGCCGAGGAGCTCGGCTCCTCGGTGCAGGAGATCGGCCGGCAGGTGGACGGCTCGGCGCATCTGGCGCAGCGGGCCGTCTCCGACGCCGATCAGACCGGCGCTCTCGTCCAGGAGCTGAGCAATTCCGTGTCGCGGATCGGCGACGTGGTCGGGTTGATCTCGAACATCGCAGGCCAGACCAACCTGCTGGCCCTGAACGCCACCATCGAGGCGGCCCGCGCCGGGGCCGCCGGCAAGGGCTTCGCGGTCGTCGCCTCCGAGGTGAAGGCCCTGGCCGAGCAGACTGCCAAGGCGACGCACGAGATCTCCGGCCAGATCGCGCAGATCCAGGCCTCGACCGGGCAGGCGGTCACGTCGATCGCCGGCATCACCGACCGGATCCGCGAGATCAGCGGTGTCGCCACCTCGATCGCCGCCGCGGTCGAGGAACAGGGTGCGGCGACCCAGGAGATCGTCCGCAACGTCTCGCAGGCGGCCGTCGGCGCCGGCGAGGTGACGAGCAACATCTCCGGCGTCGCCGGCGCGGCCGAGGAGACCGGCGTCGCCGCCGGCCAGGTGCTGTCGGCGGCCTCGGAGCTGTCGCGGCAATCCGAGCACCTGACCGCGGAGGTCAGCCGCTTCCTCGACACCGTCCGGGCGGCCTGACCGGGTCGGGCGCGGCGCCCGCCGCGCCCCTTCACCATCAGGCCCCTGCTTAGAGGCAAGACAAATAATTCCAGATCAGCTCAGTTTACGACGTCTTGACGAATAACCGGCATTTTGACGCCAATCGCGCCTCGACGGTCGGATAGCTATGAAAATCGGCGGAAAACTCCTGAGCTTCGTCGGCGCCTGCAGCCTGACGACGCTGGTCGTGGCAGGGGTCAGCGTCGCGACGCTGAAGAGCTTCGAGCGCTCGCTGACGAGCGTCGAGAGCGCGTCGATCCGGGCCCTCGACGCCGCGAACTTCAACCGCCTCGCCGCCGAAGTCACCATGGACTCGCGCGGCGTCTACGCCTCCGCCGACCGCGCGGAGGCCGCGAAGTACACCGCCGGGATCCGCAAGGGTCTCGCCGAGATGGACGCTCTGCGGGCCGACTGGGCGCCGCGGGTGACCGAGGCCGAGCGGCCGCTCTTCGAGACGATGGTGCGCAACGCCGACGCGTTCCGCGCCCTCCGCAGCGCCCTCGCGGACGCGGGCGACACGACCGGCCCCAAGGCGGCCGCGGAGCTCGGGTTCAACGACGCCAACCGGGCAAACCGCAAGGCCTTCCAGGCCAGCATCGACGCCCTGGTGAAGCAGGGTCGGGGCGAGATGGCGGCGATCAAGGCCGACACCCAGGCCCTGTTCGAGACGCGCACCCTCCTCCTGCTGGGCCTCGCCCTGATCGGCACCGTCTTCTGCTGCGCCCTCGGCCTGCTCATCGGGCAGCGGCAGATCGCCCGGCCGCTGCGGGCGGTCTCGGACGCGATCCAGCGCCTCTCGCGCGGCGACCACACCCTGCCCACCGTCAAGCCGGGACGCGACGAGATCGGCGCGATCTGGACGAGCATGCAGGTCTTCAGCGACACGATGCGGGAGGCCGAGAGCCTGCGGCACGAGCACCAGCGGCTGGAGGCCGACACGGCGACGCGCAAGCGCGCCGAGATGGCCGGGCTCGCCGAGCGCTTCCAGGGCAGCATCGGCGGACTCGTCGAGCACCTCGCCGGGGCCGCCGCCGGGCTGGAGCGTGCCGCCGCGACCATGGCGGGCAACGCCGAGCACGCCGGCACGCAGTCGCAGGCGGTCACCCGCGCCGCCGAGACGACGGCCCACAACGTCGAGGCCGTCGCCGCCGCCACCGAGGAACTCGCCGCCACCGCCAGCGAGATCGGCGTCCAGGTGACCCAGACCTCGACGGCCGCCGAGAGCGCCGTCGAGGCGACGCGCCGGACCCGGGCGAGCGTCCAGGCCCTCGCCCGCAGCGCCGACGGGATCGGGCAGGTCGTCTCCCTCATCTCCACCATCGCCGGGCAGACCAACCTGCTGGCGCTCAACGCCACGATCGAGGCGGCGCGGGCCGGCGAGGCCGGCCGCGGCTTCGCGGTTGTCGCCACCGAGGTCAAGGATCTCGCGACGCAGACCGCCAAGGCCACCGAGGAGATCGCCGGACAGATCGCTGCGATGCGGACCGCGACCCACGACGCCGTCGCGGCGATCGAGGAGATCGGCGGCACGATCGAGCAGGTCCACGGGATCGCCCTCGGCGTGGCCGCCGCCGTCGAGGAGCAGCAGCTGGCGACCCAGGAGATCGCCCGCAGCGTCTCCGAGGCCGCCAGCGGCACCCGCGCCGTCACCGACACGATGGCGCTGGTCCTGGGCGCGGCCCGCGAGACGGGCGCCAGCGCCGCGGAAGTCCTCGACGCCGCCGCCGACATCGCGCGCCGCTCGATCGGGCTCGGCGGCGAGGTCGCTGGCTTCGTGACCCAGGTCCGCGCGGCCTGAGGCGGCCGGACCGACGCGCCCGTCATTCCGGAACCGCGGAGCCGGACCCGCGATGACGGAGGCCTCGCCGAGCGTTTCCCGGCACGTTGTTGCATTGCAGTGCGCGCGCCCCTAGGGTCGGCGCATTCGCAAGGACCCGGTGAAAGCCCGGGTGGCTCTTCCGGCCGCCGATCCGCCGGACCACGCATTCGAGACGCGCTCTGACCCGCCAGCGACGCGGGCACGCCGCTCGTGCGGATTCATCGATGTCAACACACGCAGCCCGGAACGCCGGATATCTCCGGTCGTGGACCTCCAACCTGCGCGGCGACACCCTGTCGGGGATCGTCGTCGCCCTCGCGCTGATCCCAGAGGCCATCGGCTTCTCGGTCATCGCCGGGGTCGACCCGAAGGTCGGCCTCTACGCCTCGGTCGTCATCGCCTGCACCATCGCCTTCGCCGGCGGTCGCCCGGCCATGATCTCGGCCGCCACCGCCGCCACCGCGGTGGTGATGGTCGACCTCGTGCGCGAGCACGGCGTCCAGTACCTCTTCGCCGCCACGATCCTGATGGGCGTCATCCAGATCCTGGCCGGGTTGCTCCGGCTGGGCCGGCTGATGCGGTTCGTCTCGCAATCGGTGATGACCGGTTTCGTCAACGCGCTGGCGATCCTCATCTTCCTGGCGCAATGGCCCGAGCTCAGCGGCGTCACGCCGGCGACCTACGGGCTGATCGCCCTCGGTCTGGCGATCATCTACGGATTCCCGCGGATCACCCGCGCGATCCCGTCGCCGCTCGTGGCCATCGCCGTGCTGACGGCGATCACCGCGATCTTCCACCTCGACGTGCGCACGGTCGCCCATCTCGGCGCCCTGCCCTCGGCGCTGCCGAGCTTCGCCCTGCCGGACGTGCCCCTCACCCTCGAGACCCTGCGGATCCTCCTGCCCTACGCGGCGACGCTCGCCGCGGTCGGCCTGCTGGAGAGCCTGCTCACGGCGCAGATCGTCGACGACATGACCGACACGGCCAGCGACAAGAATCGCGAGTGCATGGGCCAGGGCGTGGCCAACATGGCCTCGGCCCTGTTCGGCGGCATGGGCGGCTGCGCGATGATCGGCCAGTCGGTGATCAACGTCTCGTCGGGTGCCCGCGGGCGCCTCTCGACGCTCGTGGCCGGCGCGTTCCTGCTGGTGCTCCTCGTGGCGCTGCAGGATCTGCTGGCCGTCGTGCCGGTGGCGGCGCTGACGGCCGTGATGATCATGGTCTCGATCAACACCTTCTCATGGCGCTCGCTGCTGCGGCTGCGCACCAATCCGCTGCCCTCCTCGGCGGTGATGCTGGCGACCGTCCTGGTCGTGGTCGCCACCAAGGATCTCGCGATCGGCGTGCTGGTGGGCGTGCTGCTATCCGGCGTGTTCTTCGCCGGCAAGGTCGCCCGGCTCAACCGGATCACGTCCGCCCTCTCTGCCGACGGCGGCACCCGAACCTACACCATCGCCGGGCAGGTGTTCTTCGCCTCGGCCGGCACCTTCTCGGAGGCGATCGACGTGCTGGAGCCGGTCGAGCGCCTCGTGATCGACGTCCACGCGGCGCATTTCTGGGACATCTCGGCCATCGCGGCCCTCGACCGGGTGGTCCTCAAGGCCCGCGCCCGGGGCCGCGACGTCGTGGTCGTCGGCCTCAACGAGGCCAGCGCGACCCTGGTGGAGCGGTTCGGCCGGCACGACAAGGGCGACGCCGCGGCGGTCCCGGCCGCGCACTGAGGCGGCGACCGGCCGACGCGTGGCCCCTTGCGCGGGGCCGCGCGCGACCCCATTCCCGGCGCGGGGCCGTTTTCGGGCCGGGAACAGGGATGGCAAAGCGGTGACGACGTTCTCTCCCCGCGAGATCGTGTCCGAACTCGATCGGTTCATCGTCGGGCAACACGACGCCAAGCGCGCCGTGGCGATCGCGCTGCGCAACCGCTGGCGGCGCCAGCAGCTGACCGGTCCGCTCCGCGAGGAGGTCGCGCCCAAGAACATCCTGATGATCGGGCCGACCGGCTGCGGCAAGACCGAGATCGCCCGCCGCCTCGCCCGGCTCGCCAACGCGCCGTTCCTCAAAGTCGAGGCCACCAAGTTCACCGAGGTCGGCTACGTCGGCCGCGACGTCGAGCAGATCGTCCGCGACCTCGTCGAGGTGGCGATCGGCCTGACGCGGCAGGTCAAGCGCGAGGGCGTGAAGGCCAAGGCCGAGGCGGCCGCCGAGAACCGGATCCTCGACGCGCTGGTCGGCCCGACGGCGAGCCAGGCTACACGCGACAGCTTCCGGCGCAAGCTCCGCAACAGCGAGCTCGACGACAAGGAAGTGGAGCTGGAACTGACCTCCGGCGCCCCGGCCGGCATGCCGATGTTCGAGATTCCCGGCGTTCCGGGCGCCTCCATGGGCGCGATCAATATCGGCGACATGCTCGGCAAGGCGCTCGGCGGTCAGCGCGGCAAGCCGCGCCGGGTCCTGGTGCGGGACGCCTACGCGCCGCTGATGGCCGAGGAATCCGACAAGCTCGTCGACGACGAGGCGCTCGTCCGCGAGGCGATCCGAGAGGTCGAGAACAACGGCATCGTCTTCCTCGACGAGATCGACAAGATCTGCGCCCGCGAGGGCCGCTCGTCCGGCGACGTCTCGCGCGAGGGCGTGCAGCGCGACCTGCTGCCGCTGATCGAGGGCACGACCGTCGCGACCAAGCACGGGCCGGTGAAGACCGACCACGTGCTGTTCATCGCCTCGGGCGCCTTCCACGTCTCGAAGCCGGCGGACCTCCTCCCAGAACTGCAGGGCCGCCTGCCGATCCGGGTGGAATTGCAGCCGCTGACGGTGGACGATTTCAAGCAGATCCTGACCGCCACCGAGGCGAGCCTTCTCAAGCAGACGGTCGCGCTGATGGAGACCGAGGGCGTCACCCTCACCTTCTCCGACGACGCCGTGGACGCCCTCGCGCGGGTCGCCGTGGAGGTGAACTCGTCGGTGGAGAATATCGGCGCGCGCCGGCTCCAGACGGTGCTCGAGCGGGTGATCGACGAGATCTCGTTCACCGCCACCGATCGGTCCGGCGAGACGGTGCCGATCGACGCGGCCTACGTGCGCGAGCGGGTGCAGGATCTGGCGTCGAACGCGGATCTGAGCCGCTTCATCCTGTAAGGACCGGTCGCGGATCACGCCGGGCCGGCGGACGCCCCGCTGGCCCGGGACGGCGAGCCGTGCGCGCGGATGGCGTGTGCCATGAAGCCGAGCGTGGGCCGCGGCGGCTTCGGCATCTGCTATGCCCGCGCCGGGTCCCGGTCCTCAGGAATGTCGCCCCGTGTCACGCAACAGGTTCGGCCTCGGCGATACGGTGCTGTCCGTGGCGGCGCTGGTCACCGGCATGGTGTCGCTCCAGTGCGGCGCGACCTTCGCCAAGAGCCTGTTCCCGGCGCTCGGCGCGGCGGGGACCTCGGCCCTCCGGGTGGGCTTCTCGGCGCTGATCCTGATCGCCGTCTGGCGGCCCTGGCGGCGCAGCCTCCCGGCGCGCGAGGCCGGCTGGATCGCCCTCTATGGGACGGCCCTCGGGCTGATGAACCTCCTGTTCTACCTCGCCCTGGCACGGCTGCCGCTCGGGCCGGCCGTTGCCATCGAGTTCGTCGGACCGCTGGCGGTCGCGCTGATCGCGTCGCGCCGCCGCTCGGATTTCCTGTGGATCGGCGTCGCGGTGGCCGGGCTCGCGCTGCTGCTGCCGATCGCCGGCGAGGACGGCCTCGACCCGGTCGGCGTCGCCCTCGATCTCGGCGCGGCCCTGTGCTGGGCGCTCTACATCCTGTTCGGGCAGCGTGCCGGGCGGATCGACGGCGGCCAGGCCGTGTCCCTGGGCATGCTGACGGCGGCCCTCGTCGTGGCGCCGTTCGGCGTTGCGGAGGCCGGCTCGGCCCTGCTCGCGCCCGGACTCCTCATCGCGGGCTTCGCGGTGGCGCTGCTGTCGAGCGCCCTGCCCTACTCGCTGGAGATGGTCGCTCTGCGCCGCCTGGACCGGAAGAGCTTCGGCGTGCTGATGAGCCTGGAGCCCGCCGTGGCGGCCTGCGCGGGTCTGGTCCTGCTGGGAGAGCGAATCAGCGCCGTCCAGTGGCTGGCGATCGCGCTGGTGATCGCGGCGTCGGTGGGAATCACCGTGAGCGCGCGGCGCGCGGCTCCGCCGGCGGCCGTCCTGGAGGCCTGATCGCGGAGAACTACTTGCCGGCGAGGACGCGCGAGGCGACGTTGATGTATTTGCGGCCGGCTTCCTGCGCGTGCAGCACGGCGTCGCCGAGCTTCTCCTCGTCGCGGACGCTGGCCAGCTTGATCAGCATCGGCAGGTTGATCCCCGCCACGACCTCGACCGAACCGCCGTTCATGCAGGACAGCGCGAGGTTCGACGGCGTGCCCCCGAACATGTCGGTCAGCACCACCACACCGTCCCCGGTATTCACGCGACAGACCGCGGACATGATGTCCCGGCGTCGCAGCTCCATATCGTCCTCCGGTCCGATCGTGATCGTTTCGATCTGATCCTGTGGACCGACCACGTGCTCCAGGGCGGCCTTGAACTCGGTCGCCAGGAGTCCGTGGGTGACGAGCACCATGCCAATCATCGACACGTGTTCCAACGTCCTGTGTGTGCCGCCATGTTGTGCATCGCACAGCCCCCCACAAGGCGATCGCGACTTTTTTGCCCGGACATTGGCGCGATCATGCCACGGCCGCCGCGTGTGCGCCATGGGGGATACCAGTCTTGGGCGAATCGAGGCGCCTGTGCGGCTGCGAAGTCACGGCCGCGGCTTTCGCAGCGCCGCACGAACCAGGAGCGGTGCGAGGCCGGCCGCCCGCGCGCCCCGATCGAGGACGAGGCGCGGTACGGCGAGGCCGAGGATGTCCGCGGGTTCCGGCGGTTCGGGCAGGCGCGGCGCCGTCTCCACCAGGTCGACGGCGAGATGCAGCACCGCCTCCGGCCGCACCGCCAGGCCGAGATCGGCCGCCGACAGGATCCCCTGGCCCCGGACCTCGACGCGTCCGGCGAGCGCGGGATGGGGACCGGCCGTGATTCGCCCGTCGCGGATCGCGCAGACGACCCGGTCGTCCGCCACGAAGGCCCCGTCCGGCGCGGCGGCGAGCAGGAGCGCGAGGCTCGATTTGCCCGCGCCCGAGGGACCGCGAATCAGGATCCCGGCCCCGCACAGCGCGACGCAGGCGCCGTGCAGGGTGACCATCAGGCGTGGAGCTGCCGCGGCGCCGCCGGCAGGCGCACGATGAAGCGGGCGCCGCGCACCGTCGGCTCGCCGTCCTCGTCGGGGGCGCCGGGCCGGTTCTCGGCGCGGATCGTGCCGCGATGGGCCTGGACGATCTGGCGGGAGATCGACAGGCCGAGTCCGGAATTCTGGCCGAATCCCTGCTCCGGCCGGTCGGTGTAGAAGCGCTCGAAGATTCGCTCCAGGGCGTGCTCCGGGATGCCCGGGCCCTCGTCCTCGCAGATCATCTCGACCTCGCCGCGCACGCGGCGCAGCACGACCCGGACCTTCGCGTCGGTCGGCGAGAACGAGCGGGCGTTGTCGAGGAGGTTGTTGACCACCTGCCCGAGCCGGCTGTCGTGGCCGATGATCGTGAACGGCGCGTCCTGCTCCGAGCCCGTCGCCTCGACGTCGAGCTGGATCAGGCAATCCTTCGGGCGCCGGCGCTCGTTGGCGACCGACACGACGGTGGTGAGCAGCCGCCGGAGATCGACGCGCCGGGCCTCGGCGCGGGCGAGCTCCGCGTCGAGGCGCGAGGCGTCGGCGATGTCGCTGATCAGACGGTCGAGGCGCTTCACGTCGTGCTGGATGATCGCCATCAGCCGGCCACGGGACTCGTCGGTCTTGGCGAGCGGCAGCGTCTCGACCGCGCTGCGGAGCGAGGTCAGCGGGTTCTTCAACTCGTGGCTGACATCCGCCGCGAAGCTCTCGATCGCGTCGATCCGCCGGTAGAGGGCCTGGGTCATGTCCCGCAGGGCGCCCGACAGGTGGCCGATCTCGTCCGTGCGCTCGGTGAAGTCCGGGATCTCCTCGCGTGTCTTGATGCCCATGCGGACCTTCTCGGCGGCCTCCGCGAGGCGGCGGACCGGTCCCGCGATCGCGCCCGCCAGCAGGAACGAGAGCACCACCATCACCGCCGAGGCGACGAGGAAGACCTGCAGCAGACCGAACCGCTCCGAAGCGATGACCCGGTCGATGGCGTCGCCCTGGGTCGAGATCAGGAGGGCGCCGCGGACCGAGCCCGCCCGGTGGATCGGCACCGCCACCGAGACGGTGGTCTCACCGAGCTTGTTCCGGCGCACGAGGCTGCCGCGGTTGCCGCCGAGCGCCGCCTGGACCTCCCGGAGCGAGTGCCCGTTCACCGGCCCCGTCTCCTCGGCAGTCTCGGTCCGGCTGCGGAACAGGCCGCCGAGCTTGGACTGGACCGCCTCGAAGGCGGATTCGAGGATGCCCGGCTTGTGGGGCTTCGGCTCGAGCGGGTCGGGCCGGCTGGCATCACCGCGCTTGAACAGGGTGCGGGTGTCGAACAGGAGGCCGCCCTCCTGATCGTAGACCCGGGCGCGGTTGCCCGTCGGCGTCACGAGGCGCGACAGCAGCGGCGCCACCTTCTCGGGGTTCAGCGAGAAGGCGAGCGGCTGCGATTCCTCCTCCGCCGCCTCGCCGGCCTGCTGCTGGAGCAGCTTGTCGGGATCGATGCGGATCGTGTCGGTGTCCACCGAGGCCGACGCGGCGATCGCCCCCGCGATGATCTCGCCCTGGATGGCGAGGCTCTGGATCCGGGCCTGGATCAGGCCCTGGCGGAACTGGTTGAGGTAGAGGAACCCGACGAGGAGCGCGATCAGCCCGACGAGGTTGAGGACGACGATGCGGCGCGTCAGGCTCGACGAGGCGCGCTGGCCGACCGCCTCCCACACGGCGCGGGGCCAGCCGAGCGGTCGGGACAGGGTCTGGGCCAGGGAGGCGCGGGGCGGGGCATCCTCGGTCTGAGTCTGGGTACGTGCGGCCACGGGGCTGATCCTGGAGATCACGCCTCCTTGAAGCGGTAGCCGACGCCGTAGAGCGTCTCGATCATGTCGAAGCTCTGATCGGTGACCTTGAACTTCTTCCGCAACCGCTTGATGTGGCTGTCGATGGTCCGGTCATCGACGTAGACTTGGTCGTCGTAGGCCGCGTCCATGAGCGCGTTGCGGCTCTTCACGACGCCGGGGCGCTGGGCGAGCGCCTGAAGAATCAGGAACTCCGTGACCGTCAGCGTCACTGGCTCGCCCTTCCACGTGCAGGTGTGTCGCTCGGGATCCATCATCAGCGCGCCGCGCTCGAGCGACCGGGCCGCGACCTCGGCCTCGCCGCGGGGCGTGCTGCCGGGGGCCTCCTTGGCGAAGCGCCGGAGCACTGCCTTCACCCGCTCCACCAGCAGGCGCTGCGAGAACGGCTTATGGATGAAGTCGTCCGCGCCCATCTTGAGGCCGAACAGCTCGTCGATCTCCTCGTCCTTCGACGTCAGAAAGATCACGGGAAGGTCAGATTTCTGCCGCAGGCGTCGGAGAAGCTCCATCCCGTCCATGCGCGGCATCTTGATGTCGAAGATCGCGAGATCGGGCGGGGAGTGGCGCAGACCGTCCAGCGCGGAGGCCCCGTCCGTGTAGGTCTGGATGCGGTAGCCTTCAGTCTCCAGCGCGATCGACACAGAGGTGAGGATGTTCCGGTCGTCGTCGACGAGGGCGATGGTCGGCATGCGCGGTCCCTGACTGAACGGGCTCAGGCGCGGTCCCGGCTCTTCGCACAGGCCGCGCCACGTCCCGGCCCCGAGGGGGCAGACAAAAACGCGAACCGGGCAGTTTGGGCGCAGCCCGGCACACGCAAAGGGACAGGTGCTTTAGTACGGCCGATCGGAAAAAGCGAGCGGCGGTCATAGCTTGGCCGTAACACGGGAGCGCACCGGTCTCTCCGCGGCCCATCTGACGCGGTCGCGGTGCCTCGCGCCGCCGGCGCTGCGCCGCTAACGTGGCGGCGAAACCCGGCGACTGTCCGGAGGGGAGGAATCGCGCATGGGCGAGACGATCGACACGGGTCCGGGCTCGGGCGGACCGGCCCGTCCGCTGCCGGCCGAGGCGGCGCCGTTCGACGCGATCGGCCTGTCGCGTACGCTCCTGCGCAGCGTCCGGTCCGGGGCGCTCGCGACCCTGGAGCCGGACGGCACCCCCTTCGCCTCCCTCGTCACCATCGCCACCGACGCGGACGGCACGCCGCTGATGCTGCTGTCGCGGCTGTCGGCCCACACCCGCAACCTGCTGGCCGATCCGCGCTGCTCGCTGCTGTTCTCGCAAGGCGGCAAGGGCGATCCCCTCGCCCATCCCCGCCTGACCGTGGTCGGCCGCGCTCTGCAGACCGCCGAGGCGCGGGCCCGGGAGCGGTTCCTGGCCCGGCACCCGAAGGCCAAGCTCTACGCCGACTTCCCGGATTTCGGCTTCTTCGCCCTGGCGCCGGAGGCCGGCCACCTCAACGGCGGCTTCGCCAAGGCCGCGACCCTGACCCGCGACCAGCTCCTCCTCGACCTCTCGGACGCGCAGGCGATCGTGGCGGGCGAGCGCGGCGCCGTCGAGCACATGAACGCCGACCACGCCGACGCGCTGGCGCTCTACGCCGCCGGCGCCGGCGGCGCGGCCGACCTGCCCTGGCGACTCACCGGCCTCGACCCCGAGGGCATGGACCTGATGGCGGCTGACCGCACCGTGCGCGTCCCCTATCCGGAGCGCGTCACCGACATGGGTGCGCTGCGCAAAAGCCTCGTTGCCATGGCCGCGCGGGCGCGCGCGACCGGTGCGGACGCGTAAACGCGCAAGGACTTGGCGATCAGGCATGGCGAAAGGTCGCTGACCGCCCCATATCGGCCCCATGAGCGATACCCAGACAGATACCTACCCCTTCAGCCTCGACGTGGAGCCGGTCGGCGAGAGCGGCTCCCTGTTCCAGTGGAGCATCCGCAAGCACGGCAAGCTGCACCAGCGCTCGGACCGGAAGCATCCGACCGAGGCCAAGGCGCGCTCCCACGGCGAGGCCGAGATCGAGCGACTGATCCGCGACCGCGGTCGCTGAGCCGGATCGCTCCTCGGCGCCAGACACGATCATGACCCGGGGGCCGGCTCGTTCCGGCCCCCGTTCGCTTGCGTGCGATCACCGACCGGCCCCGCTCCCGCCCGGGCGCTCAGGCCGCGCTTGGCGCCTTCCCGCCGCGCTGCTATCTCGCGCGGGAGCCGCTCCATCCGAACACGTCCCGACGTCAGACGGTGCGCGCCGGCGCGCGCCCGAACGGAATGCCGATGACAGCCCCGATCGACACCATCCGCAACTTCTCGATCGTCGCGCATATCGACCACGGCAAATCGACCTTGGCCGACCGGCTGATCCAGGCGACCGGCACGGTCGCGCTCCGCGACATGAGCGAGCAGATGCTCGACTCGATGGACATCGAGAAGGAACGCGGCATCACCATCAAGGCGCAGACCGTGCGCCTGGAGTACAAGGCGCAGGACGGCAAGGACTACGTCCTAAACCTGATGGACACGCCCGGCCACGTGGACTTCGCCTACGAGGTCTCGCGCTCGCTCGCCGCCTGCGAGGGCTCGCTGCTGGTGGTCGACGCCTCCCAGGGTGTCGAGGCGCAGACGCTCGCCAACGTCTACCAGGCGCTCGACGCCAACCACGAGATCGTCCCGGTCCTCAACAAGGTCGATCTGCCGGCCGCCGAGCCGGACCGGGTGAAGGAGCAGATCGAGGAGGTGATCGGCCTCGACGCTTCCGACGCCGTGCCGATCTCGGCCAAGACCGGCCTCAACATCGAGGCGGTGCTGGAGGCGATCGTCACGCGCCTGCCGCCGCCGAAGGGCAACCGCGACGCGCCCCTGAAGGCGCTCCTCGTGGACAGCTGGTACGACGCCTATCTCGGCGTCGTGGTGCTGGTGCGGATCATAGACGGCACCCTCAAGAAGGGCATGACCATCCGCATGATGGGCGCCGACGCGGTCTACGGCGTCGACCGGATCGGCGTGTTCCGGCCGAAGATGGCCGACATCGATGCGCTGGGCCCGGGCGAGGTCGGCTTCTTCACCGGCTCGATCAAGGAGGTGGCCGACACCCGCGTCGGCGACACGATCACCGAGGACAAGCGCCAGACCACCGAGATGCTGCCCGGCTTCAAGGAAGTTCAGGCGGTGGTGTTCTGCGGCCTGTTCCCCGTGGACGCGGCCGAGTTCGAGAACCTGCGCTCGGCCATGGGCAAGCTCCGGCTCAACGACGCTTCGTTCTCGTACGAGATGGAGAGTTCGGCCGCGCTCGGCTTCGGCTTCCGCTGCGGCTTCCTCGGGCTCCTGCACCTGGAGATCATCCAAGAGCGGCTGGAGCGCGAATTCAACCTCGACCTGATCTCCACGGCGCCGTCGGTGGTCTACCGGCTCAAGATGCGCGACGGCGAGATCAAGGAACTGCACAATCCGGCCGACATGCCGGACGTCATGAAGATCGAGACGGTCGAGGAGCCCTGGATCCGCGCCACGATCCTGACGCCGGACGAGTATCTCGGCGGCGTGCTCAAGCTCTGCCAAGACCGGCGCGGCGTCCAGATCGACCTCAATTACGTCGGCAAGCGCGCCATGGTCGTCTACGACCTGCCGCTGAACGAGGTGGTGTTCGACTTCTACGACAGGCTCAAGTCGATCTCGAAGGGCTACGCCTCCTTCGACTACCACGTGTCGGACTACCGCGAGGGCGACCTCGTGAAGATGTCGATCCTGGTGAATGCCGAGCCGGTGGACGCCCTCTCGATGCTGGTCCACCGCACCCGCGCCGAGTCGCGCGGCCGGGCCATGTGCGAGAAGCTGAAGGACCTGATCCCCCGCCACCTGTTCCAGATCCCCGTCCAGGCGGCGATCGGCGGCAAGATCATCGCCCGCGAGACGATCAAGGCGCTGTCCAAGGACGTCACCGCCAAGTGCTACGGCGGCGACATCTCGCGCAAGCGCAAGCTCCTCGACAAGCAGAAGGAAGGCAAGAAGAAGATGCGCCAGTTCGGGCGCGTCGAGATCCCCCAGGAGGCGTTCATCGCCGCCCTGAAGATGGACGATTGAGGCATATCGTCTTTGCGAGCGGAGCGAAGCAATCCAGTTGCGCGACGCTCGTCAACGGTCCGCTGCCCTGGGTTGCTTCGCTCCGCTCGCAATGACGGTGGTGCTCATCCCGGCGGCAGCACGTCGACCTGGATGCCCGCGTAGTACGCCGCCAGATTGGCGATGTCGGCGTCGGAAAGCTCCTTCGCGACCACGTTCATGATCTCGTTCTGCCGCTTGCCGTCGCGGTACTCGGTGAGCGCCTTCACGAGGTAGGGCTCGACCTGCCCGGCGAGGTTCGGCGCCTCCGGCAGCTTCGAGAGTCCGTCCATGCCGTGGCAGGTCTGGCAGGCGGTCGCGCGCTTCTTGCCCGCGGCCGCGTCGCCGGCCTGCGCCGAGAGCGGGACAAGGGTGGCGGCCAGGAGGAGAAGCGGGCGGATCATCGGGCGAACTCAGAGTGACGCTGGCACAAAGGGTCAGTGTAAAAGGCGCGGGTCCCCTCTCCCGTGCGGGAGAGGGACAGGGTGAGGGATCAGGTCGCTCCGAATGGAGTGGACCCTATTCGGCGCATCGCACGCGTGCCTGATCCTGAAAGGTCTCGTCCCTCACCCTACCCTCTCCCGCTCGGGAGTGGGGGTCCGTCGCGTCTGTCCGCAATGGGGGCGTCCCTCTTGAGAAGGGGCGCCCGGTCGCAAAAAACTACTTCTCGTAGGAGATCCGGTAGATCGCCCCGGCGGAATCGTCCGAGACCAGCAGCGAGCCGTCGAGCATCACCGCGACGTCCACCGGGCGGCCGAGATACTCGCCGTCGCCGGTGAGCCACCCTTCCGCGAACGGCTTGACCGACTCGACCTTCCCGTCGGCCCCGAGCTTGGCGAACATCACCCGGGCGCCCACCGGCTCGGTGCGGTTCCACGAGCCGTGTTCGGCGATGAAGATCCCGCCCTTGTACGACGCCGGGAACTGTTTGCCGTTGTAGAAGGTCATGCCGAGATCGGCCGCGTGCGGCGGCAGCTCGGCCTGCGGGGCGACGGCGTCGGCCGGCGGGGTCTGGTCCTTGTACTCGACCGTGCGGACCGAGCCGCCGCCGAACCACGGGAAGCCGAAATTCTCGCCCGCCTTGGTGGCCCGGTTCAGCTCACCCGGCGGCTTGTCGTCGCCCATGCCGTCGACCTGGTTGTCGGTGAACCACAGCGACTTGTCGGTGTTGAAGTCCATCCCGACCGAGTTGCGGATGCCGGTCGCATAGACCTCGCGGTTCTTGCCGTCGGCGTCGATGCGGATGATGCCGCCGATGCCGGTCTTCTTGTAGAGGTCCGCCTTCTCGGCGGGCGGCACGTTGTAGGGCTGGCCGAGTGCGATGTAGGTCTTGCCGTCCGGCCCGACCCGGCAGACGCGGGCGGTGTGGTTGAAGCTCTCCTCGGAGGCCGGGATCAGCTGTCCCTGCTTGACCAGCACGCCGGCGGCGACGTCCGGGTTCTCGTAGAAGAACTCGGCGGCCGGGAAGGCCAGGACGCGGTTCTGCTCGACCACGGTGAGCACGCCGTCCTTCGAGAAGCAGACGCCGTTCGGGATCTTGAACGTGATGCCCGGCGCGAAGGGGCGGACCTCGTCAGCGACCCGGTCCTTGTCGCGGTCGGTGACCGTGTAGATCTTGCTCTTGCGCGTGCCGACGAACAGCACCCCGGCGTTGGGACCGACCGCGATCGCGCGCGCGTCCGGCACCACCGCGTACAGGTCGATCTTGAAGCCGTCCGGCAGCTTGACCTTCGACAGGTTCTTGCGGATCGCGTCGGCGCGGCGGCCGGTCTGCGGGATCTCGGCGGCGGCCTGCGTGTCCGTGCTGTGGAAGCCCTGGAGCTTCTCGAGGTCGTCGGTCTTGGCCTTGGTCTCGGCAGGGGCCGCACCCTGCGCCAGGGCGGGGAGCACCGCCGCCGGCATGGCCACGCCCGCGAAGAGCGCGGCGAGAAGCAGAGATCGCATCGATAGAATCCTCCCGGCGGCCCTTGGACCAGGGCATTACCGGGAGGGAACGATAGGGGCGCCGCAGAGACCGGCAAGCCGCGCCGGTGACGCGGCTCGCGCCGTGTCGCCGACCGCGGGGATTCCGATCGTCACCTCAGTGGGGTCGCACACTCCGTCATCGCGAGCGAAGCGAGGACGGGCAGGCCGACCCGACGACCAGTTCCCCTCAGGCGACCTTGCGCGGGACGAGGCGCTCGCTGCCCAGGGCGACGTCCGCCCCCGACACGCCGGACTCGGTGTACTCGGCGTCCTCGTTCACCCGCCAGACGTCGTGCCGGCGCCGACCGCAGAGAATGTTCTCCACGGTCAGCATCGCGGTCATCATCGCGTGGTCCTGGTTGTTGTACTTGTGCATGCCGTTGCGGCCCACGAGGTGCAGGCTCGGGAAATCCCGTTCCAGCTCCCGCCGCACGGTGACGACGTGGCCGGCATACTCCTCGTCGTAGACCGGGTAGGCCTTCGGCTGGCGGACCACGCAGGCATCGACGACGTCGGCCGGGTCGATCAGGCCGATCTGACCGATCTCGCGCTTGGCGAGCTCCACCAGCTCCGAATCGTCGGCGTTCCAGAGGCCGTCGCCCTCGAAGCAGAAATACTCTAGGCCCAGGCAGGTGTGGTCCGCGTCCGGCACCATCTCGGGCGACCACGAGCGGAAATTCTGCACCCGGCCGACCTTCACCGACGGGTCGTGGATGTAGATCCAGTTGTCCGGGAAGTTCTTGTCCGACTTGGCGATGAGCGCCACCGTCAGGAAGTCGCGGTACTTCAGCGCCCGGGCGTTGAAGGTGCTGAGCGGCCGCGGGCGGATGGCGTCGACGAGCTCGCGGACCGGGGCGGACGAGACGACGTTGCGGGCCGTGAAGGTCTCGCGGCTGCCGTCCGAGCGGCGCGCCGCCACCGTCCAGATGCCGGTGCCGGCATCGTAGCTGAGGGAATCGACGCCGCGGTCGAGCTTCAGCTGCCCGCCCTGGGCGCGGATCTTGGCGGCTGCCGCCTCCCACATCATGCCGGGGCCGCGGCGAGGATACCGGAACGACTCGATCAGCGTCTTGATGACCGGACCGCCGGCCTTCGGCGCCTTGCGCAGGCCCAGCGACCGCTTGATGCCGTCGCGGATCGCCGCCCCGAGGTCGAGCCCCTTGATGCGCTGCGCCGCCCAGTCGGCCGAGATCGCGTCGCACGACATGCCCCACACCTTCTCGGTGTAGGTCTTGAAGAAGATCGAGAACAGGCGCTCGCCGAACTGGTTGCGGACCCAGGCGTGGAAGGTCTTGGGCTCCGGCACCGGCCGCAGGCGGGCGTAGAGGTAGGAGGCGACGCAGGCCGCGCTGGTGAGGATCCCGAGGTTGCGCAGAGCCTCGAAGGCCTTCAGCGGGTAGGCGTAGTAGCGCCCGCGATAGTAGATCCGCGACAGGCGCGGGCGCTCGATGAAGTCGTCGGGGAGGATCTCGTCCCAGAGATCGACCACGGCCTGGGACTTCGAGAAGAACCGGTGGCCGCCGATGTCGAACAGGTAGCCGTTATGCGAGACGGTGCGCGAGATCCCGCCGACCTGCGCCGGATCCCGCTCCAGGACGGTGACGGAGCGGCCCTTCTTCGACAGCAGGTAGGCGGCAGTCAGACCCGCGGGCCCGGCGCCGATCACCAGCGTCTCGGTGTGGTGGCTCATCCCATGCTCCGGCGATTGGTGCGGCGCGCGACGCGCAGGACGCCGACCGGACGCCAGGATGCCCGGTCGTGGTTAAGGAATCGCTGGCGCCGCGGGGCCGACCCGACGGCCGGGCCGCGCGTCCGGTGCCCTTTGACCGCGCGTTAAGCCGAACCGCGCGAGCATGCCGGAGAGGGCATCGACGGCCCGCCCGGGTGATCCACCAACCATGCCGGCTCCGGCGCTACCCCTCTCCCGACCGCGCGGGCGGATCGAGGCCCGCACGCTGCTGTGGCTCCTCGCCGCCCTCTGCATCGCGACGATGAACGCCCCCCACGCGGTCTGGGAAACCGTCCAGCACCTGCGCGTCCCGGATACCGACGACGCGATGCGCCTCGTGGAAGTGCGCGACCTGGTGGCCGGCCAGGGCTGGTACGACAACGTCCAGTACCGTTTCCTGCCCCCGGGCGGCGTGCCGAGCCACTGGTCGCGCCTCGTCGACGCGCCGATCGCCGGCCTGATCCTGGCGCTCACGCCCCTGACGGGCCCCGCGCTCGCCGAGGGTCTGACGGCGGCACTCTGGCCCGTGCTGCTCTTCGGGCTCTACGGCTGGCTCCTGTATCGCGGTGTCCGGCACAGCTTCGGCAGCCGCGCCGCGGTCCTGGCCCTGATCGCGGCTACGCAGACCTTCGGTGTGACGATCCAGTTCCAGGCGGGGCGGGTGGACCACCACAATCTGCAGATCCTCTCGATCCTCGGTCTCGCCTTCTGCATGATCCGCGGGGGCCTGCGACCCGGCCTGGTCGGCGGGATCCTGGCGGCCGTGTCGCTGGCGATCGGGCTCGAGGGCCTGCCCTTCGTCGCGCTGGCGGCCCTCTTTCTCACGGGCGACTGGTGCCTGCGCGGACGGCCCGCGCTGGCGTCGCTCGCGGGCTTCGGCCTGGGTCTCGGCCTCGCCGCCCCCGCGCTGTTCGCCGTCCAGACGGCCCCCTCGCTCTGGGGTGTCTCCCACTGCGACGCGCTCTCGCTACCCTGGCTCTGGCTCACCCTGGGCGGCCTCGGCCTCGCCGCGATCGCCTCCGCCGCGGGCGAGCGCCTCGCGACGGTTCCGGCGCGCCTCGCCCTGGCGGGCCTCTCGGGCAGCATCCTGCTCGCCGGGTTCGCCGCCGCCTTCCCGTCCTGCCTCGGCGGCCCGTTCCCCGACATGCCGCCGCTGGTGCGGATCCACTGGCTGCTCACGGTCAACGAGATGGCGCCGCTGGCGAAGTTCGTCGCCCGCGGCCAGTGGGAGGCGCTGGTCTTCTACCCGGTCGTGATCCTCGCGAGCCTCACGGCCACCGCGATGGCGTGGCGCGGTCCCGAACGCCGGGCCTGGTCGGTGGTCGCGCTGTTCCTGTGGCCGGGGCTGATCCTCGGCATCGCGCAGTTCCGCGGACTCTACATCGTCTCCGGCTTCGTGCCGCTGGTGGCGGGCGTGGTCCTCGACCGCGCGCTGGCACGGGCAGCCCTGCCGGCCGGGGCGCGGCGCTGGCCCGTCGCGCTGCTCGGCGCCGCGATGGTCAGCAGCCTCTGGATGATCCCGGCGCTCCTGGCGGAGACCCTCGCGCCCGGCCTGCGCAACGCGCCCGACGCGGCCGAGACCAATGCCTGCCTCGGCGACGCCGCGGTCCGCCCCCTGGCGCACCTGCCGGAAGGCACGGTGCTCGCCCCGATCTTCATGGGTCCGTCGATCCTCCTCCGCGCCCCGCACCGGATCGTCGTCGCGCCCTATCACCGGGCCATTCCCGGCCTCACGGCGGCGATCGAGGGGCTGGGCGGCACCGAGGCCGACCTCGACCGGGTGCTGACGGCGTTCGACGTCCGCTACCTCGTCGCCTGCCCGGCCCGGCCGGCCGAGAACCTTCAGGCGGAGACGGCGTTCGCCACGCGGCTCGCCGCGGGCGCGGCCGGGAGCGCGCGCCTCGTGCCGCTGGACGTGCCCGGTCCCCTCAAGGTCTGGCGCGTCGCGCCCTGACGATCAGAGCAGGCGCCGATCGAGGCGGATGATCCGGCAGGGATCGCCGGCGCGCGCGGCCGGCGCGTGCGGGGCGCGGATCAGCAGGGCTTCGGACCGTCCGAGGACGGCGAGCATCGACGAATCCTGACGCCGCTCGGCGGTCGCGACCGGCAGACGGTCGGGCTCGAGGGCGAGGCTCGCGCGCATGTAGTCGGCCCGGCCGTCATTCTCCGGCATGTCGCGGCCGAGCGTCGCCGGCTCGCTCCGGTCGGCGCCGGCCCGCGGATCACCCTGGAGCGCGCGGATGGCCGGCACCACGAACAGGAGCCCGCACACGATGGACGAGACCGGGTTGCCCGGCAGGCCGATGACCAGCATGTCGCCGAGGCGGCCGTGCATCAGCGGCTTGCCCGGCCGGAGGGCCACCCGCCAGAAGCCGAGCTCCAACCCCTCCTTGGCGAGCGCGGCCTGAACCAGATCGTGGTCGCCGACGGAGGCCCCTCCGAGGGTGATCAGCAGGTCGGCCCGCGCCGCGCGGGCGCGACGGAACGCGTCCGCCAGGGCGTCGTGGTCGTCCCCCGCGATTCCGAGATCGACGATGTCGGCGCCCACCTCCGCGGCGAGGGCACCGAGCGCGAGGCTGTTGGAGGCGACGATCTGGTCCCAGCCGGGCGTCGCGCCCGCCTCCACCAGCTCGTCACCGGTGGCGAGGATCGCGACGCGCGGCCGGCGGCGGACCGTGAGGCGCGGATGGCCGGCCGCCGCGGCGAGCGCCAGCCGCCGCGCGTCGAGGCTCATGCCGGCCGGGATCAGGGTCTCGCCGGCGGTGAAGTCGAGGCCGGCCCGGCGGATGAACCGCGCCGGCTCCACGGGCTCCAGGACGCGCACCGCGCCCGCCTCGGCGGCGGCGTTCTCCTGGATCAGGATCGCGTCCGCGCCCTCCGGCACCGGCGCCCCGGTGAAGATCCGGACCGCCTCGCCCGAGCCGATACGGCCGGAGAAGCCGTGACCGGCCGCGCTGGCGCCGATCAGCCGCAGGGTCGCCCCGACCTCCGCGGCGTCCGCGCCGCGCACGGCGTAGCCGTCCATGGCGGAGGCCGGGAACGGCGGCTGGGTGCGTGAGGCGACGACGTCCGCGGCGAGCGTCCGGCCGCAGGCCTGCGCCAGCGGGACGGTCTCCGGCTCGACCGGCGCGGCGACGCTCGCGAGCACCCGCGCCAGCGCCTCGGCGACCGGGATCAGGCCGCTCATTCCGCCGGAGCCCGGTAGGCGCCCGAGCGGCCCCCGTCCTTGGCGGTCAGCCGGATTCCCTCGATCCGCATGCCGCGATCGACCGCCTTCACCATGTCGTAGACCGTGAGACACGCCACCGAGACGGCGGTCAGCGCCTCCATCTCGACGCCGGTCGGGCCCTGGACCCGGACCTCGGCGGCGATGCGCAGGCCCGGGAGCGCGTCGTCGGGCTCGCATTCGACCCGCACCTTCGACAGCAGCAGCGGGTGACAGAGCGGGATCAGCTCGTGGGTGCGCTTCGCCGCCATGATGCCGGCGAGCCGGGCCGTGCCGATCACATCGCCCTTCTTGGCGTCGCCCTCGCGGATCAGGGCCAGGGTCTCCGGCTTCATCACGATCTGGCCTTCCGCCCGGGCGGTCCGGTCGGTGGCGGGCTTGTCGGTGACGTCGACCATGTTGGCCGCGCCGCAGGTGTCGAGATGGGTCAGCGTCGAGCCCGGCCGCATGCCTTACGCCTTCTTCCGCGGCTTGCCGCCCTTGGCCTCCGCGGCGCCGAACAGCAGGGCGCGGGCCGCCTCCGCGACGTCCGGCTGCCGCATCAGGCTCTCGCCGACCAGCACCACGCCGAGACCGTTGTCCCGCAGCCGGACCACGTCGGCGTGGTCGCCGATGCCGCTCTCGGCCACGGCGATCCGGTCCACCGGGATCCCTGGCGCCAGGCGGATCGCGGTCTCGAACGAGACGTCGAAGGTCTTGAGGTTGCGGTTGTTGATGCCGATCAGCGCCGTGCCGAGGGGGATCGCCCGCGCCAGCTCGGCCTCGTCGTGCACCTCGACCAGGACGTCCATCCCGAGGAGGTGCGCCGTCTCGACCAGGGCGACGGCCTCGTCGTCGTCGAGGCAGGCCATGATGACCAGGATGCAGTCGGCGCCCCAGGCCCGGGCCTCGTAGACCTGATAGGGCTCGAACAGGAAGTCCTTGCGCAGGACGGGCAACGCGCAGGCGGCGCGCGCCGCCGTCAGGTACTCCGGCCGCCCCTGGAACGAGGGCTCGTCGGTCAGAACCGACAGGCAGGTGGCGCCGCCGGCCTCGTAGGCGGCGGCGAGGCTTGCCGGGTCGAAATCGGCGCGGATCAGGCCCTTCGAGGGCGAGGCCTTCTTCACCTCGGCGATGAGCGCCGGGCGATCCGCGGCGAGATGGCTCCGGATCGCCGCCGCGAAGCCGCGCACCGGCTCCGCCTGCGCGACCTTCCGCTCCAGCTTGGCGAGCGGCACGCGCAGCTTCGCCTCGGCGATCTCGCGGCGCTTGTAGGCCTCGATGCGGGCGAGGACGTTCGGCCGCTCGGTCGGCGTCCCGGCGCCGGTCTCCGGGGTCGCCTCGTGCGTCAGCGAGCTCATCGGCCCTCCTGCCCGTTGGAGTGGTCGTTCGAGGCCCGAACGAGGCGGGCGAGCGTCGCCCGGGCGGCCCCGGAATCGACGGCATCCTGCGCCTGCGCGACGCCGTCCGCCAGGGCCTGCGCGGCCCCCGCGACGACGAGCGCCGCCCCCGCGTTGAGGACCGCGATGTCCCGGTAGGCGTTCCGCGCGCCCGCCAGGACGGCCTCCAGGGACCGCGCGTTGTCGGCCGGGTCGCCGCCGCGCAGCTCCTCGGGGGCGCGGAGCGCCAGACCGAAGTCGCGCGGGTCGATGGTGAAGTGGGACACTCGTCCCTCGTCGAGGGCGACCACCCGCGTCGGGCCCGTGACGGTGATCTCGTCGAGCCCGTCGGACCCGTGGACGGTCCAGACCCGGCGGCTGCCGAGTTCGGACAGGACCCGTGTCAGCGGCTCCGCGAGGGCCTCCTGGGCGACGCCGAAGAGCTGGTAGCCGACGCCGGCCGGGTTGCTCAGCGGCCCCAGCAGGTTGAAGATCGTCCGCACGGGCAGTTCGGACCGGACCGCCGCGACGTGGCGCATCGCCGGGTGGTGGGCCTGCGCGAACAGGAAGCAGAGTCCGGCCTCGTCGAGGCAGCGGGCCTGCGCGGCGGGGTCGAGCCCGAGCCGCACGCCCAGGGCCGCGAGCACGTCGGCGGCGCCGGAGCGCGAGGTCGCCGCGCGGTTCCCGTGCTTGGCCACCGGCACGCCGCAGGCGGCCACGACGATCGCCGCCAGGGTCGAGACGTTGACGCTGCCGGAATGGTCGCCGCCGGTGCCGACGACGTCGACGGCGTTCGCGGGCGCGGCGACGCGGGTCATGCGCGCCCGCATGGCCTCGGCGGCGCCGACGATCTCCTCGACGGTCTCGCCGCGCACCTTGAGGGCGGTCAGGAAGGCGCCGGCCTGGACCGGCGTGACCTCGCCCGACAGCAGGTCGTCGAAGGCGGCGCGGGCCTCGGCGCGGTCGAGGGCGAGGCCCCCGGCGACCTTCGCGAGATGGGGTCTGAAGCTGTCCATGGGTTCTTACGGAGGGCCGCCCCGGCCCCCGGCGTCAATGCACGTCGGCACGCGTCCTGTCACGCGCCGTGTTCCAGGCGGCGGCGAGATCGAGGAAGTTCTTCACGATCTCCGTGCCGTGCTGCGACCGGATGCTCTCGGGGTGGAACTGGACGCCGTGGAGCGGCCGGTCGGCGTGCTCCAGGCCCATGATCAGGCCGTCCGCCTCGGCGGTGACCCGCAGGGCCGTCGGGCAGGTCGCGCGGTCGACCACCAGGGAATGGTAGCGGGTCGCCTCGAAACTGTCGTTCAGGCCGCGGAACAGGCCGCGCGCGCCGTGCCGGATGGTCGAGACCTTGCCGTGGAGCGGCAGCGGCGCGCGCACGACATCGCCGCCGAAGGCCTGGCCGATCGCCTGCAGACCGAGGCACACGCCGAAGATCGGGATCTCCTCGGACAGGTCGCGGACCACGTCGAGGCAGATCCCCGCCTCCGTGGGCGTGCAAGGCCCGGGCGACAGCACGATGGCGTCGGGCGCCTTGGCGCGGATGTCGGTGATCGTGAGCGCGTCGTTGCGCGCGACCTCGACCGCGCCGCAGAGCGGCCCGATCAGGTGCACGAGATTCCACGTGAAGGAATCGTAGTTGTCGATGACGAGGACGTTGGGCATCGCGGCGGCACGCTCGGGCATGCAGGCGATGTGACCGCTCGCAATCGCGCGGTCAACCGTCGGCGTCGGACGGCGGGGCAGCCGCGCGTGCGCCCTACTGCCCGCCCTACTGCCCGCCCTACTGCCCGCGCTTGGCCTGCGCGGCGAAGCGCACCGCCTCCTCGGCGGCCCGGAACAGCGCCTTGGCCTTGTTCACGCATTCCTGCTGCTCGGAGGCGGGATCGGAATCGTAGACGATCCCGGCCCCGGCCTGGACGTGCATGGTCCCGTCCTTCACCACCGCGGTGCGCAGGACGATGCAGGTGTCCATCTCGCCCCGCGCGCCGAAATAGCCGATGCAGCCCGCGTACGGCCCGCGCTTCTCGCGCTCCAGCTCGTCGATGATCTCCATGGCCCGCACCTTCGGGGCGCCCGAGACCGTGCCGGCCGGGAATCCCGCCGCCAGGGCGTCCAGGGGATCGTGGCGCGGGTCGAGGTCGCCCTCGACGTTCGACACGATGTGCATGACCTGGCTGTAGCGCTCGATGAAGAACGAGTCGGTCACGCGGACGCTGCCGATCCGCGAGACCCGGCCGGCGTCGTTGCGGCCGAGGTCGAGCAGCATCAGGTGCTCGGCCCGCTCCTTCGGGTCGGCGAGCAGTTCCTCGGCCAGGGCGGAATCCTCGGCCGGGGTCGCGCCGCGGCGGCGCGTGCCGGCGATCGGGCGGACCGTGACCACGCCGTCGCGCACCCGCACCAGGATCTCCGGCGAGGAGCAGACGATCTGGAAGCCCTCGAAATCGAGGTAGCACAGGAACGGCGCCGGGTTGGTCCGCCGGAGCGAGCGGTACAGGCTGAAGGCCGGCAGCGTGAACGGCGCCGAGAATCGCTGGGACAGCACCACCTGGAAGACGTCGCCCGCGACGATGTACTCCTTGGCGCGCGCCACCATGGCGAAGAAGTCGTCCGGCGGCGTGTTCGAGACCGGCTCGGGCGGGGCGACCGCCGACAGGTCCACCCGCGCCTCGATCGGCAGCGGGCCCTCGAGGGCGGCGGCGACCCGGTCGACGCGCTGCAGCGCGTCCTCGTAGGCGGCCCGGGCCGCGGTGCCGGGGGCGGGCCGGATCGGCGAGACGACCGTGATGACGTCGCGGATCGAGTCGAACACCACCATCACCCGGGGGCGCACCAGGATCGCGTCCGGCACTCCCAGCGGATCCGGGTTCGGCTCCGGCAGCCGCTCCATGGCGCGGACCATGTCGTAGCCGAGGTAACCGAACAGGCCGGCGGCCATCGGCGGCAGGTCCTGGCCGTCCGACTCGCCGATGGCGCTCTCGGCGATCAGGGCCCGCAGGCTCGCCAGCGGCGCCCGCGAATCCGGCTCGAACCGCGTGAGATCGGCCCCGCGCGCGATCGCGGGCGCGCCCGCCCGGCAGCGCCAGATCAGGTCCGGATCGAGGCCGATCATCGAGTACCGGCCTCGGACGGCCCCGCCCTCGACCGATTCGAGCAGGAAGGCCGGCCCGGCATGGCCGGCGCGCAGCTTGAGGAACGCCGCCACCGGCGTCTCGAGATCGGCGACGAGGCTCACCGCTACGAGGCTCGGCTGCCCGGCCTCGTAGCGCGCCGCGAAGGCCGCGTAATCGGGCGCGTCGGCCATGCCTCAGTACTCGCCGCCGATGGCGCGCCGCAGGGCCGCCGGATCGACCTTCACGCCGGCATTCTTCTGGACCTCGCTGATGTACTCGGACAGCACGTCGTCGGCGAGCGCCGCCTGGAAGCTCTGCGTGATCTGCTTGTCGCTCGGGCTGTCGGCCACGAAGGCCGGCACCGTCGCCGCCGTGACCTTGAAGACCGCCCGCGAATCGCCGGCGGCCGCCGTGCCGGCCTTGCCCACCGGGGTCGCGAAGATCAGGTTCACGACGTCGGCCGTGAGCATGTCCTTGGCCTGGTTGCGCGCGAGATCCTGCGCCTCCTGCAGGTTGACGCCGACCTCCTGGGCGGCGGCCTCCATGGTCTCGCCCTTGTTGATCTTCTCGACGAGCTCGCGGCCCTTGGCCTGGAGGCGCTTGGCGATCTCGGTCGCGGTCCAGCCGGCCTTCACGCCGTCCTTGACCTCGTCGAGGGGCTTGTCGTGGGCGGCGTCGATCCCGGTGACGTCGTACCAGACGTAGCCGCCGGTCTTGGTCCGCAGGGGCTCGTTGTCGCCGCCGATCTCGGCGCGGAACAGGGCCGGCAGGGTGGTCTCGGGGTCCGGGATGTCGGTGATCCGCTGGCCGTCCGGTCCCTTGCCGTTCACGTCCACCGCCTTCACGGCGACGACCTTGAGGCCGCGCTCGGCCGCGATGTCGGCCAGCGGCTTGGCGCCGGCCCGCTGGTCCTCGATCGCGTCGCGGGTGGTCTCCATGGCGTCGCGGGCGCGGGCCAGGGCGAGGGCCTTGCGGATCTCGCCGTCCACCGCCTCGAACGGCTTCACCGTCCCGGCCTCGATCTTGGTCACGCGCAGCAGCACGGTGCCGAACCGGCCCTGGACCGGCTGACTCACGCCGCCCTCGGGCAGCGCGAAGGCGGCGTCGGCGACGGCCTTGTCGAACAGCTCGCTCTTGGTCAGCGTGCCGAGGGTCAGGTCCTTCTCGTCGGTGCCGCGCTCGGCCGCCACCGCGTCGAAGGTCTTGGAACCGTCCGTGATCGCCTTGCGGGCCGCCTCGGCGGCGGCCGCGTCGGGGAACACGATCTGCTGGATGGTGCGCTTCTCGGGCGTGCCGTAGCGGTCCTTGTTCAGCGCGTAGGCGGCGCGGGCGTCGGCCTCGGTGATCGCGTCGGGCTTCGCCATCGCCTCGGGCTCGACCACGAGGAGGTTGGCCGCCCGGAATTCCGGCGCCCGGAAGCCGGACTTGTTGGCCTCGTACCAGGTCTTCAGCTCGTCGTCCGTCGGCTCGGGGATCTGGCCGGCCACCGAGGGCGTCAGCATCACGTAGGCGGCCGCGCGGCGCTCGGTGGTGTAGCGATGGACGGCCTCCCGCATGGCGAGCGGCACGTGCAGGTCCGACGACACCGCCTCGGCCAGCTGGAGGCGGGCGATCACCGAGCGCTGCTCGCGCACGAACAGGGCCTCGTTGAGGCCGGCGCGCTGCAGGGTCTGGTAGAAGAGCTGCGGCTCGAACTGACCCTGCTGGTTCTGGAAGCTCTTCTCCTCGTGGATCGCCTTGATCACCGAGGAATCCGGCACCGTGAGGCCGAGATCGTGGGTCTTCTGATCGAGGGCGGCCTCGGTGATCAGCTGGGACATCACCTGCCGGTCCAGGCCGAGCATCCGCGCCTGATCGGGCGTCAGCGGACGCTTCAACTGGGTCTGATAGCGCTGCAGCTGGTTCTGGTAGGCTTGGCGCACCTGCTCGGCGGTGATCGGCGTGCTGCCGACCGTGGCCACCTTGTTGCTCGCGCCGCCGCGGAAGAACTCCTCGACCCCGAAGATGCCGACACCGGCGATCAGCAGCGTGAAGATGATCGTCAAGACGATCTTGCCGAGCCAGTGCTGGCTGGCGTTGCGGATGCCCTGAAGCATGGTCTGTGATCGAGTACCTTCGGCAGCCGCCCCGTCGCCGGGCCGGCGCTGTCCCTGAGAGCCGACCGCGATAGACCATTCGCGTCCACAGGCAAAGGCTCGGGCGGTCCCGGCCGTTTGCACGCTCAAGCTCGCTCTGGTAGGCCCCGGCGACTTCGAGAAAGCCGCGGCGGAGCGAGGGCAGGAATGACGCAGTCTGGGCGCAAGCCGCTTGTCGCTGGCAACTGGAAGATGAACGGGACCCGGGCATCCATCCAGGTTGTCGAGGCGATTCGCGACGGGCTCTCGCCGGACCTCGCGTCGCGCATCGACGTCCTGATCTGCCCACCGGCGACGCTGATCGGATCCTGCGTGGCGGCGGCGGCCGGATCGCCGATCGCGATCGGCGGCCAGAACCTGCACGCCCGGCCGAGCGGCGCCTTCACGGGCTCGATCTCGGCCGAGATGCTCGCCGATCTCGGCGCCAAGTACGTGATCGTCGGCCATTCCGAGCGCCGGGCCTACCACCACGAGACTGACGACGGGGTCCACGCCAAGGCGCTGGGCGCCCGCCGCGCCGGCCTGTGCGGCATCGTCTGCGTCGGCGAGACCATCGAGGAGCGCGAGCAGGGCCGCGCCCTCGACATCGTCCGCGCCCAGCTCGCCATCGGCCTGCCCAAGGGCGCGACGGCGGCCGACACGGTGATCGCCTACGAGCCGGTCTGGGCGATCGGCTCCGGGCGGACGCCGACGCCGCGCGACATCGCCGAGGTCCACGCCTCCCTGCGGGAGATGCTCGACAAGCTCGTGGGCGACGAGGCGCAGAAGATCCGCATCCTCTACGGCGGCTCGGTGAAGCCCGGGAACGCCAAGGAACTCCTGTCGGTGGACAACGTCGACGGCGCGCTCGTGGGCGGCGCCAGCCTCGTGGCGGAGGATTTCCTGGGGATCTGCGCCGCCTACGCCTGAGCGCGGGTCCGCGAAGCCTGTCGGAACGCGGCGCGACAGACGCGCCGCGCGACCGTCAGATCTTGAAGGCCTGCCGGGCGAGCAGCCGCCAGCGGCCGCCGTCGCTGTGCCAGACCTGCATCACGCCGATATGGACCGGCGACGTCTTGCCGCCCGAGACCACCTCGCCGGTGAAGACGTGCCGCGCGATGGCGTCGTCGCCGACCACCGAGACGGAGCGGTCCGACAGGGTGATGCTCGGGAAGGTCGAGCGCTTGCTGGTCAGCGTCTCGATGAAGGCCGCCTTGTCCTGCACCTGACCGCTGGAATGGCCGTAGCTCAGCCCGTCGAGGGTCAGGGCGTCGAGGGCCGGACCGTCGGCGGCGAGGAGAGCGTTGGTGAGGGCGTCGACCGCCTGCTCGACCGCGGCGCCCCGGGCGGTGGGATCGGTTGCGGCCGCTGAGCCGGAGCCCGGGCGGATCAGGACGGGTGCGGCGATGGCGGCGGCGAGCGCCGCACGGCGTGACACGGACATGGCTTGCCTCCCGGACCGGGCGGCGCGTTCGGTCGTCCGCCCTTCCCCGGCAGAGAGCACGGTGTGCCGGCGATGGCGAGGGTCGGAGCGGACACTCGGCCGCTCGCGTCAGGTTGGCGGCGGGCGACCGGTGGTGTATGCCGTCGCCGAATTCCGGCCGGTCCGCCCGAAGCGTCCCCCGAAGCCCCCGCCGCACGCCCGTGTGTCGGGGCGGTTCGTGGACGATCGCGGGCCCCGGCCCTCGTGCGTTCGTCTTCCGGTGCCCGCTGCCGGCGCGCGGCGCTGAAGAAGATCCCGGAACACCGATGCAGACCGTCCTGATCGTCGTCCACCTCATCATCGTGCTCGCGCTGATCGGCGTCGTGCTGCTCCAGCGCTCCGAGGGCGGACTCGGCCTCGGCGGCGGTGGCGGCGGTGGCGGCGTCGGCGGGTTCATGACCGGCCGCGGCCAGGCCAACGCCCTGACGCGGGCCACCGCGATCCTGGCGGCCCTGTTCTTCGCCACCAGCCTGACCCTCGCGATCCTGTCGCACCGCTCGGCGGCGCCGAAGTCGATCCTCGACACCGGCGCGCCGCAGACCTCCGGCCAGCCGGCCAAGCAGCCGACCGGTGCCGACAACCTGCTCGACACGCTGCGCCAGCAGCAGGACCGGGCGCCCGCGAACGCCCCGGCCCAGCCGGCCCCCGCGCAGCCGGCCCCCGCCCAGCCGGCGGTTCCGGACGCGCCGCAGTCGCGCTGACGGCGCGCGC
>NZ_JBKFBI010000058.1:0-32631 GCF_053346095.1 Methylobacterium sp. A52T
CGCCGCGCGCCGGCCCGTCGGCGTGCGCGACCGGGCCGGCGCGCGACGAGGTCGTGGCGGGAATCGGGCCCCGCGGGGAGATCCGTATGGTCTCGGGCCTCCGCGCGGTGCTGGACTCGCTGCGCTGGCCGGACACGCCGGAGGCCGCGTCCGCCGCGCGGGCCTGGCTCGAGGCCCGGCGGGGTGCCCGGGTCACGGTGGTTCCCCGCGGGCAGCCCGACCGTTGGGAGCGCGCGCGGGCCGACCTCCTGGTCGCGGAGGGCGACATCGCGGAGGGCGTGGATCTGGCGGGCGGCCTCATCGGGGCCGGGCTGGCATACGCGGACGCGGACGAGGCCGATTCGCTCTGCCGGCCCGGCCTGCGCCTCGTGGAGGCGGCCGCCCGCGCGCGCGGGCTCGGCCTCTGGGGCGCGGCGCGCCCGGCGGCGGGGGACGGCCCGGCGCTCCGGGAGAAGGTCGGACATTTCGTCGTCGCGGAGGGCCGAATCCGCCATGTCGGCGAGCGCGGCGCGCGCACCTATCTCGATTTCGCGCCCCGCGGCACGGACGGCCTCACGGTGACGGTATCGAAACGCACTTGGCGAATGATGCGCGCCCGTGGTTTGAGTGCGGCCTCGCTCGAGGGCCGGCGCGTGCGGGTGCGCGGCCTCCTGGAGGTCCGGCGCGGCCCGACCCTGGAGGTCGCCCTCGACGGGCTCGAGACGCTCGGGGAGACGGACCGGCCGGAGGCCGATCCGAAGGGGGAACGGGGATTGCGGCGCTGATCGCGATGGGCGGGATCACGGGGCACATCGGCGCGGGGCGGACCCGCGCGGCGGGGCGGCGCGCCCTCGGCGCGGCGGCTCTGGGTGGCCTCGCCCTGCTGCTCGGCGCCTGCGTCGCCGACCAGACCGAGGCGACCGTGCGGCCGGCCGTGGTGCGGGTGCCCGCGGAGGCGCCGCGCACCACCGGCCGCGAGCGCGCCGCCGATGCCGACCACCTCAAGCTCGTGGCCTCCTTCGGGGGCGAGGCCCGGGCCCCCAACGTCACGCGGATGCTGACCGAGGTGACCGACCGCCTCGTGAAGGCGAGCGACCGGCCCGACCAGACCTACACGGTGACGCTCCTCGACTCGCCGGTGGTCAACGCCTTCGCGCTGCCGAACGGGCGGCTCTACGTCACCCGCGGCCTCGTGGCCCTGGCGAGCGACACCTCCGAGGTGGCCGCCGTGCTGGCGCACGAGATGGCCCACGTGACCCTCAACCACGCCACGGCCCGCAGCGAGCTCGAGCTGCGCTCGGCGCTCGTCAGCCGCGTCGTGGCCGACGTGCTGAACGACCCCGATACCGGCGCGCAGCTGCAGAGCCAGTCGCGCTTCGCCCTCGCCCGGTTCTCCCGCGAGCAGGAGCTGGAGGCGGACGCCACCGGCGTGCGCACCCTCGCCAAGGCCGGCTACGACCCGTTCGCGGCCGGGCGCTTCCTCGCCGCGCTCAACCGCTCCACGGGGCTGAAGGCCGGCAGCGCCGCAGCGCCCGACATGCTGGCGACCCATCCGGGCACGGCCGAGCGCATCACCCAGGTCACCCGCGCGGCCCGCCGCATCGGCGCGCCGGGCATCGGCACCGACGACCGCGCCGCCTACCTCGCGGCGGTGGACGGGCTCGCCTACGGCGACAACCCGCGCGACGGCGCGGTGCGCGGGCACCGCTTCATCCATCCCGGCCTCGGCATCGCCTTCGAGGTTCCGGAGGGCTTCACCCTGGAGAACACCCGCTCGGCGGTGCTCGGGACCACCCCGGACGGCGGCCGGCGCCTGCTGTTCGACCAGATCGAGGCCAAGGACGGCCAGCCCCTCGAGGCGGTGCTCAAGGCGAGCTGGAACGACGCCCTCGACCCGGCCGGCTTCGAGACCCGGGACGTCGCGGGCCACCCCGCGGCCTTCGGGCTGTCGCGGGGGAAGGAGTGGACCTTCCGCCTCGCGGCCATCCGGATCGGCGACTCGACCTACCGGATGATCATGGCCGCCAAGGGCGCCACCGATCCCGACCCGGCCTTCCGCCGCTGGACCGCGACCCTGGTCGCCGTGTCCCCCGACGAGGCGGTCCTGCGCCCCCTGCGGCTGCAGGTGGTGCAGGCGACCTCGACCAGCGCCGAGGACCTCGCCCGCCGCATGGCGGTGCCCGACCGGGCGCTCGACCGGTTCCTCGTCCTCAACGGGCTGGAGCGGGGCGCCGCGCTGGTGCCGGGACGCGGCTACAAGATCGTCGTGGAATAGCCGCCCTGCGCGGCCGCGCCTTGTGCGGGCGCGGGGCCCGGACATCCTGCCCGAGTCGTTCAGGGAGAGCGCCGTGATTCGATTCTTCTACAATCTCAGCCCCAACCCCATGAAGGTCGCCCTCTGCCTCGAGGAGATGGGGCTGCCCTACGAGCCGGTGCCGGTCGACACCCGCAGGGGCGAGCAGTTCGATCCCGCCTACACGGCCGTCAATCCGAACGGGAAGGTGCCGGCGATCGTCGACGGCGACGTCACCGTGTTCGATTCGAACGCGATCCTGATGTACCTGGCGGGCAAGACCGGCCGGTTCCTGCCGGAGGGCGAGCCGGTCCGCGGCGAGATGCTGTCCTGGCTGATGTTCGTGGCGACCGGCATCGGGCCGTTCTCCGGCCAGTGCGTGCATTTCCGCCACTTCGCGCAGGACGGGGGCGCCTACGCCACCGAGCGCTACGCCTTCGAGGCGCGCCGGCACTGGGGCATCCTCGACCAGCGCCTCGCCGACCGCACCTACGTGCTGGGCGACACCTACACGATCGTCGACATGGCGGTCTGGGGCTGGGCCCGGATGGTGCCCTTCGTCCTCGGCGAGGGCGCCTTCGGGGACCTGCCCAACGTCAAGCGCCACCTCGACGCGCTCAACGCGCGGCCGGCCGCCCAGGCCGCCGAGGCGCTGAAGGGCCGCCACGCCTTCAAGGCGGAGATGGACGCCGAGGCGCGGGGCTTCATGTTCCGCGCCGTGAAGGGCGCCGCCTGACGCCCCGTCGGACCGGTCCCGCGCCTCAGGGCGCGGGGGCGGTCACCGTGAGCATCGGCAGGGTGACGGAGAGCGTTCCGGCGGGCATCCGCGCCGTGCCGAGCGTGAGGCAGGCGCCGAGTCCGAGACAGAGAGCGAGACCGAGCATCGAGGTCTCGAAGCCGCGATAAACCCATTCCATGACGGTCCCCCTTCGCGAGGCAACCGCAGGATGCGCGCATCTCGTTAAGGGATCGGTGCGCCAGCGCGCACGATCTCACAGTCCGGAGGCGACGAGGGCCGCGCCCGCCGCGATCAGCGCGACGCCAGCCCAGGCGGCGAGGCTGAGGGTCTCGCCGAGCAGGGTGGCGCCGAGGATCGCCACCAGCACGACGCTGAGCTTGTCGATCGGCGCGACCCGGGCAGCCTCGCCCAGCGACAGCGCGCGGAAGTAGCAGAGCCACGACGCCCCGGTGGCGAGCCCCGACAGGACGAGGAAGACGAGGCTCCGGCCGGAGATCTGCGCGAGGCCGCCGGCCTGCCCGGAGGCCGCGACGATCGCGCCCGCGAAGACCAGGATCACCGCGGTGCGCACGAAGGTCGCGACGTCGGACGGCACGCCCGCGACCCCGACCTTGGCGAGGATCGCGGTCAGCGCCGCGAAGCCGGCGGCGGCGAGCGCCCAGAAGCGCCAGGATTCCAGCAAGGGGCTCACGGTCATTCCCACGCCGCCCCTGTTCGCAGGGCCTGGACGCATCCTCGTCCTTGCGAGCGCGGCGAAGCAACCCGGACAGCGCCACGCTCGACCACGTCGCGCCGCCCTGGGTCGCTTCGCCGCGCTCGCGATGACGGCGCGGTCCGGCGTGACCCGCGCGACTCCTTGCCGAACCGTCAATGTTTCCTGTGAAACATCCGCCGTTCAGAGAAGCTTGTCGACGGTGATCGGCAGGTCGCGCACCCGCCTGCCGGTGGCGTGGAAGACCGCGTTGGCGATGGCGGCCGCGGTGCCGACGATGCCGATCTCGCCGAGCCCCTTCACGCCCAGCGGGTTCGCCTTGTCCTCCTCCTCCACGAAGATCACGTCGATGTCGTAGATGTCGGCGTGGACCGGCACGTGGTACTCGCCGAGATTGTGGTTCATGAACCGGCCGATGCGGTGGTCGAGCATCGACTCCTCCTCGAGCGCCGAGCCGATCCCCATCACCACGCCGCCGAGGATCTGGCTGCGCGCCGTCTTCGGGTTCAGCACCTTGCCGGCCGCGATCGCCGAGACGATGCGCGTGACCCGGACCTGACCCAGCTCCTCGTCGACCTTCACCTCGGCGAAGATCGCCGAGTGGGTGTAGGCCTCGTATTTCTGATTGAAATCCTTGTCGGGGCCGGCCTCCTCGACGGCCTCGACCTTGTCGACGCCCGCCGCCTGGAGCACCTCGACGAGCGACACGCTGCGGCCCGGATCGCCAGCCACGGCGATGCGGCCGTCCGCGAACACGGCGCGGTCGAAGTCGACGTTGGCGAGCGGCGAGTTCTCCAGGGCGCGGGCGAGCTTGAACACCTGCGCGCCGACGTTGCGGCAGGCCTTCATCACGGCGGTGCCCGAGGAGGCGGCGGTCCACGAGCCGCCGGCGACGGGGGCCTCCGGCAGGCGGGTGTCGCCGAGCTTGGTCGTCACCGCGTCCATCGGCAGGCCCAGCGTGTCGGCCGCGATCTGCGTCAGGATCGTGTAGGTGCCGGTGCCGATGTCGCCGGTGGAGTTGCCGACCGTCAGGCGGCCGTCCGGCGTCAGGGTCGCGATGGCGCTCGACTGCATCATCATCGATTCCCAGATGCCGGTGGCCACGCCCCAGCCGACGAGTTCCCGGCCCTCGCGCATGGAGCGGGGCTCGGCCGAGCGCCTCGCCCAGCCGAACCGCTCGGCGCCCTGCCGGAAGCAGCTCTTCAGCTCCTTCGAGCCGAAGGGCTTGCCCTCGGCGGTGGCGTCGGACTCGGCGTAGTTCCTCAGCCGCAGCTCGATCGGGTCGAGCCCGGTCGCGTAGGCGAGCTCGTCCATCGCGGTCTCGATGGCGAAGACGCCGGTCACCGCGCCGGGGGCGCGCATGTCGCCGGGCGTCGGCGTGTCGAGCTTCACCAGCCGGTAGCCGAGGGCGACGTTGTCGCACCGGTAGAGGACGCCCGACCAGTTGACGACGACCTCCTGGTAATCCTCGTACTGCGAGGTGCCCTGGACGGCGTCGTGGCGCAGGGCCGTCAGCCTCCCGTCCGGCTCGGCGCCGAGCGCGATCGTCTGCAGCGCCTCCGACCGGTAGGTGAAGCTCCACAGCTGGTCGCGGGTCAGGGTCACGCGCACCGAGCGCTTCAGCTCCTGGGCGGCCAGCATCGCCAGGAACAGCTGGTACTGCGGGCGCAGGCCCGAGCCGAAGCCGCCGCCGAGATAGGGGTTGAGCACCCGCACCTGGTCGGGCTTCAGGCCGAAGACGTTGGTGAGATACTGGTGGCTGTTCGAGACGCCCTGGATCTTGTCGTAGACCGTGTAGGTGCCGTCCTGCTCGACCACCACCGTGGAGGCGTGCGGCTCCATCGGGTTGTGGTGCTCGTCGGCGAGGCTGTAGGCGCCCTGCACGCGGACCGGCGCGCTGCCGAACGCCTTGTCGGCGTCGCCCCAGGGCTCCGGCGGCGGCTTGATGCCCGTGCGCTTGTAGGGCGGATCGTAGGCGGTGCCGCGCAGGGCTTCTAGGTCGGTCCCGGGCTCCTCCATCGCGTAGCTCACGCGGACGAGGGACGCGGCGTAGCGCGCGGTCTCGAAATCCTCCGCCACCACCAGGGCGACCGGCTGGCCGCTGAACACGATCAGGTCGTCGTAGAGGGCGCGGAACGGCGAGCCGGGGGGCGCCACTTGGTCCTGGAAGTTCTTGTCCCGCCACGCGGTGCGCGGCCGGTTCTCGTGGGTGAGCACCTTGAGCACGCCCGGCACCGCCTCGGCCTCGGCGGCGTCGATGGCGGTGATCCGGCCCTTGGCGATCGAGCTCGACACGACCACGCCGTAGGCGAGGTCGGGCGCGGCGAACTCGCCCGCGTACTTGGCGAGCCCGGTGACCTTGGCGGGCCCGTCGATGCGGCTGCGCGGGCTGCCGACGAAGGTGTCGCGGCCGGTGGAGCTGAAGGTCTGCGTCATGGCCGGGCCCTACTGGATGCGCTTGTCGCTGAGCGACTGGGGCGTGCCGGCGGCGGCCTGCTCGAGGCCGCGCACGATGGCGCGCCGGGCGAGATCGATCTTGAAGCCGTTCTCCGACTGGGGCTTGGCCTCCGCGACGATCAGGTCGGCCGCCGCCTGGAAGCTCTCGCGGGTCGCGGGCCGGCCCTCCAGCAGGGCCTCGGCCTCGCGGTTGCGCCAGGGCTTGTGGGCGACGCCGCCGAGCGCCAGCCGCGCGGTCTTCACACGGTCGCCGTCGAGTTCCAGGGCCGCCGCCACCGAGACCAGCGCGAAGGCGTAGGACAGGCGGTCGCGCAGCTTCAGGTAGGTGTAGTGCTGCGGGAAGCGGCTCTCCGGCAGGTCGACCGACACGATGATCTCGCCGGGGGCGAGGTTCGTGTCCCGCTCGGGCGAATCCCCCGGCAGGCGGTGGAACTCGGAGAACGGGATCGACCGGTCGCCCTGCGGCCCGCTCACCCGCACGGTGGCCTCCAGGGCGGCCAGCGCGATGCACATGTCGGAGGGGTGGGTGGCGATGCAGTGCGCGCTCGTCCCGAAGATCGCGTGGATGCGGTTCATCCCGCCGATCGCCGGGCAGCCGGAGCCGGGCGCGCGCTTGTTGCAGGGCGTGGCCACGTCGTAGAAATAGTAGCAGCGGGTCCGCTGGAGCAGGTTGCCGCCCGTGGAGGCGGCGTTGCGCAGCTGCGCCGAGGCGCCGGCCAGGATGGCGTTGCGCAGGAGCGGGTACCGGGCCGCGACCCGATCGTCGTACGCCACCTTGGCGTTGGTCACGAGCGCCCCGATCCGCAGGCCGTCCCCGTGGTCCTCGATCCGGTCGAGGGGCAGGCGGGTGATGTCGATCAGCCGGCCCGGCTTCTCGACCTCGTACTTCATCAGGTCGATCAGGTTGGTGCCGCCGGCGATGAAGCGGGCCCCGGCCCCGAAGGCCTGCACCGCCTCCGCCACCGTGCCGGCGCGGACGTAGTCGAAGCGATTCATCGGGCGCCTCCCTGCATGACGTCCTCGATGGCGTCGACAATGTTGGTGTAGGCGCCGCAGCGGCAGATGTTGCCGCTCATCGCCTCGCGGATCTCGTCGCGGGTGTGGGCGTGGCCCTCGTTCATCAGGCCGACCGACGAGCAGAGCTGGCCCGGGGTGCAGTAGCCGCACTGGAAGGCGTCGTGCGCGATGAACGCCTCCTGGATCGGGTGGAGGGCGTTGCTGCCCGCCCGGTCGCCGAGGGCGGCCAGCCCCTCCACCGTGGTGATCTCGGCGCCGTCCTTCATCACCGCCAGGGTCAGGCAGGAATTCACCCGGGTGCCGTTCACCAGCACCGTGCAGGCCCCGCACTGGCCGTGGTCGCAGCCCTTCTTGGTGCCGGTGAGGTCGAGCCGCTCGCGCAGCAGGTCGAGGAGCGTGGTCCACGGCGCGACCTGGAGTTCGCGCCGCTGCCCGTTGATCGTCAGCGTGATGCCGATCGGCGTGTCCGCCGACACCGGCGGCTGGGTCTCGAGGCGCATGATGTCGTCCACGGTCTGGGCCGGCCGGGGCCGGGCGGGAACGGATCGGTCCGGGGCAGCGACCGGCAGCGACGCGCGGGCCGCGGCCTGAGCTTCCGGTCGATAACCATTCCAATCTGCGCCTGTTCCGGAGCGCGCCGTCTCAACCCGTGAGCGAGGGTGGCGCGCGGGCGGCTCAAATTCCGCCAGCCGCATCGTCCGACGTTGCCGCCGCGGCCCCGCCTCGGCTAACCCTCGTTCCCGCAGAGTTCCCGCAGAGTTCCCGCAGAGTCCACGCCGCACCCCGGAGCCCCCGATGGCCGCGCTCGACGCGATCCTCAACGACATCGACACGGACCTGGAGAACGCCCTCGAGCGGCTGTTCGCCTTCCTGCGGATCCCGTCGATCTCCACCGATCCCGCCTATGCCGGCCAGTGCCGGGAGGCCGCCGCCTGGCTCGCCCAGGACCTGACCGCGCTCGGCTTCGCGACCTCCGTCGAGGAGACCTCGCTCCACCCGGTGGTCCTGGCCCACAGGCCGAAGCCCGGGGCGCCGCACGTCCTGTTCTACGGCCATTACGACGTGCAGCCCGTCGACCCGCTCGATCTCTGGACGACGCCGCCCTTCGAGCCGCGCATCGCCGAGGACGGGCGAGGCGGCAAGGTGATCGTCGGGCGCGGCGCCTCCGACGACAAGGGTCAGGTGATGACCTTCGTGGAGGCCTGCCGGGCCACCATCGCCATGAGCGGCGAGCTGCCCTGCGGCGTCACGATCCTGGTCGAGGGCGCCGAGGAGAGCGGCTCGCAGGGGCTGCCGGAATGGGTCGCGGCCAACCGCGAGAGACTCGGCTGCGACGTGGTGCTGGTCTGCGACACCGGCATGTGGGACCGGAAGACCCCGGCCATCACGTCCAGCTTGCGCGGGCTCGCCTATTTCGAGGTGAAGGTCACCTGCGCCGACCGCGACCTGCATTCGGGCTTCTTCGGCGGCGCGGCGCGCAACCCGATCCACGTTCTGTCGAAGATCATCGCCGACCTGCACGACGCGGACGGGCGGGTGACGATCCCGGGCTTCTACGAGGGCGTGCACGAGCGCCCGCCGGAGGTGCTGGAGCAGTGGCGCGGCCTCGGCCTGACGCCGGAGACGCTGCTCGGGCCGATCGGCCTCAAGGAGCCCGCGGGCGAGCGCGGGCGGATGCCGATCGAGCTGGTGCAGTCGCGCCCCTCCTGCGACGCCAACGGCATCATCGGCGGCTATACCGGCGAGGGCACCAAGACGGTGATCGCCTCCACCGCCTCCGCCAAGGTCTCGTTCCGCCTCGTGGACGACCAGGACCCGAAGCGGCTCGCCGAGAGCTTCGAGGCCTTCGTGCGTGCGCGGGTGCCGGCCGACTGCCAGGTCGAGGTCATCACCTACAAGGGCTCGCGGGCGATCAGCCTGCCCTTCGACATGCCGCAGCTCGGGGCCGCCAAGGCGGCGCTGCAGGACGAGTGGGGCGTGCCGGCCGTCACCGTAGGCGCCGGCGGCTCGATCCCGATCGTCGGCGACTTCAAGCGGATCCTGGGGCGCGACACCCTGCTGATCGGCTTCGGCCTCGACGACGACCGGATCCACTCGCCGAACGAGAAGTACGACCTGACGAGCTTCCACAAGGGCACGCGCTCCTGGGCGCGGATCCTCGCGGCCCTCGGCCAGGGCTGAGCCCGGCGGACGGCCGATCTCAGCGGGCGGGCGCCGCCCGCATCTTCCCGTCGACCCAGGCCCAGAGCGCCCGGACCTCCTCGGCGGCCTGGCTGCCGGGGGCGAACTCCGTGACGCCGAGCCCGGTCGCCAGGGCGTCCTGGTGGTCGACCCGGTGGATGATCCCGGGCTCGGCCAGGACGCCCAGGGCGCGCAGCTGCGCCGCGTAGGCGCTGGTGCGCGGCGAGGGCGGCGGCGGGCACTGGTTCAGCACCAGGGCCAGCCGCTCCCGCAGGCCGAGGCCGACCAGCGCCTGGAGCGTCGGCCGGGCGGCCACGATGTCGAGCCGGGAGGGGCGGACCGGCATCAGGACGAAATCGGCGTCCTTCAGGGCCGGCGCGAGGCCGGACGCGCTGCCGGCGGTGTCGAGGACGGCGAGGGTCGTGCCCTGCTCGGCGAGGATGCCGAGGATCTCCGAGAGCTGGCCCATCTCCCAGGGCTGGACCCGGTCGACCGCGACGGCGTCGCGCGCGCGGTCGCTCCTGCCGTCGTTCTTGCGCAGGGCCCCCCAGCCGGCCAGCGAGCTCTGCGGGTCGAGATCGAGGGCGGTCACCTGCTCGCCCGCTTCCGCGGCGGCGACCGCCAGGGAGGCCGCCAAAGTGGTCTTGCCCGTCCCGCCCTTCTGCACCGCCAGGGCGAGGACCCGCAGCGGCCCGGCGGCGGGCCGGGGCGCGGTCTCCGGCGCCGGTTCGGATCCTTCGGGATCCATGCGTGTCCCACCTCTCCACATCTGTCAGCCGGGCCGCGGCCCGTGCGGCGCCGAATCGAACGCCCGGCACGACCGTGCTTAGCGTGACGGCGTGGGCCGGAGCCAGCGTCGCGCCCCGGCACCTGTGGACCGCCCCCAGGGGGCTCCCGACCACCGAGCCCGGGGACCGGTCCCGGAATTCCGCCGCGAGGCCGCCGCGATACCGCATCGCGGGATCGTGCGCCGAGCCCGCGCGTTGGGCCGGCACCCCCACAGGTTGAGCGGCGCGCCACGACCCTCGCCCCGACAAGCTCCGCGACAGGATTCCCATGCGCCTCGACCGCCGCCGCCTGCTCGGAACCGGTCTCCTGGCCCTCGCCGCCCCCGCGGCGCGCGCCGCGACGCCGTCGCCCCCGACGAGCCGGCCCGTGGGGACGCTGGAGCTCGCCATCGCGGCGGACGCGCCCTCGACCCCCACGGGGCTCGCCATCGCCCGGGGCGGCCGGATCTTCGTGATGATGCCGCGCTTCACCGGCGCGGAGCCGATCACCCTCGGCGAGGTGCTGCCCGACGGGTCGGTGAAGCCCTACCCGGACGCGGCGACCAACCGCCCGGATCCGGGGGCGCCGCAGGCGTCGCTGTTCCACGTCCCCAACGGCGTCTTCGACCGCGACGACACCCTCTGGGTGCTCGATGCCGGCCTGCCCGCGGGCAAGGGGCGGCCGGTGCCGGGCGGCGCGAAGATCCTGGCGATCGATATCGGCCGGAACAGCGTCCGCCGGACGATCCCCCTCGACGCGGGCATCGGCCCGGATTCCTCCCTGAACGACCTGCGGGTCGACGTGCGCGACGGCCGCGCGCTGGCCTACGTCACCGACCAGGGCCAGTCCGGCGCGGGCGCGATCCTGGCGGTCGACCTCGACAGCGGGCGGGTGGTGCGGCGCCTCGCGGACCACGTCAGCACGCGGTCCGAGGAGGGTCTGGTCAAGTTCGTGGAGCGCCGCCCCGTGATGGAGCGGAAGGGCGACGCGCCCGAGAAGAGCCCGAAGGGCGGCGCCAACGGCATCGCGATCAGCCCGGACGGCGGCCGCCTCTACTACGCGCCGCTGATGAGCCGGCGGCTCTACGCGGTCGAGACCGCGGCCCTGCGCGATCCGGGCGTCGCGGACGCGGCCGTGGCCGCCGCCGTCGAGGATCTCGGCGAGAAGGGCATGACCGGGGGACTGACCACCGATTCCCGGGACCGGGTCTATCTCAGCCTGCAGGAGCACAACGCGGTCGGCCGGCGCCTGCCGGACGGCACCGTCGAGGTGCTGGCCGCCGACGACCGGCTGGTCTGGGCCGACACGTTCTGGATCACCCCGGACCGGTGGCTCTATATCTCGGCGGCCCAGGTCAACCGGCGGCCGGAATTCAACCGCGGCCGGGACCTGCAGCAGCCGCCCTACGCGATCCTGCGCATGCGCATCGACGCCGACCCAGTCCTGTAGCGGATCATGACGGACCTCTCGCACGACCCGGACTTCTTCGCCCTGCTCACCGGCAGCTACGCGCGGCGCCTCGGCGAGCCTCTGGTGCCGGCGGATGCGGACGCGGACTGGCTCTACGCGGCGGCCCCGTTCGCGGTGCTCGCCCATGACGGGGGCGCGGATCCGCGCTTCGTCTACGCCAACCGGACCGCGCAGGCCTGCTTCGGCTACGCGTGGGACGAGCTCGTCGGCCTGCCCTCGCGGCTCTCGGCCGAGGCCCCCGAGCGGGCCGAGCGGCAGCGGCTCCTCGACGCGGTCACCCGGGACGGCTTCAGCCGCGGCTATCGCGGCCTGCGGATCGCCAAGGACGGCCGGCGCTTCTGGATCGACGAGGCGGTGGTCTGGCAGCTCGACCGCGACGGCGCGACGGTGGGGCAGGCCGCGACCTTCGCGCAGTGGCGCGACGCGTGAGGGCCGGTCCGCGCCGATGCGCGCGGCCGCCGCCCGGTCAGCCGTCCTCCTCGATGTCGACCTGGGCGATCTGCACGGCGCCGCCGTTCCAGTGGGCCGCCACGACGTGGCCCAGCGCGACCGCGAGGATGCAGAGCACCACCGAGGCGAACACGTTGACCATGGCCCGGACCACCGCGCCGTTCCGCATGAGGTCGAGGGTCTGGAGGCTGAACGACGAGAAGGTCGTGTAGCCGCCGCACAGCCCGATCATCACGAACAGGCGGACGTTCTCGGAGACCGGGAAGCGCCCATGCGCCAGGGTCAGCGTGCCGAACAGACCGATGATGAACGAGCCCGTCACGTTGATGAGGATCGTGCCCCAGGGCAGGTCGCGGCTGATCGGCAGCGCCAGCACCGAGACGACGTAGCGGGCCAGGGTGCCGAGGGCACCGCCGATCATGACCAAGATGCAGGTGGTGAAGGACATGCGCGCTCCAGTGCGTCGGGCGGGCATGAGAAACCCGCCGTCGCGGCGGGTGCTTGCAAGACGCACTCCCACCGCCGGTTTCGCGGTAGGAGTCATCAGCCCTGACGGGCGGTTTCGGGGAACTCCATCCCCATCGGGGACGGCCCATAGCGCCTGCGCGGGCCGAGCGCAACGGCCGCCCGGGCCCGCTTGTCAGGCCCGCCCTTCCTGCACGGCGTGGCAGGCGACGCCGTCGAGGAGCGCCGGCACCTCGGTCCGGCAGCGGTCGTTGGCCAGCGGGCAGCGCGGGTTGAAGGTGCAGCCGGGCGGCGGGTCGATCGGGTTCGGGATCTCGCCGGAGACCGGCACCCGGGCGCGGCCGACATGGGCGAGGTCGGGCACCGCGTCGAGGAGCATCCGCGTGTAGGGGTGGCGCGGCGTCGCGAACAGGTCCCTGGCGGACGCGACCTCCACGAGGCGGCCGAGATACATCACGCCCACCCGGGTCGCCATGTGGCGGACCACGGCGAGGTTGTGGGAGATGAACAGGTAGGTCAGGCCCAGCCGGTCCTGCAGGTCGCGCATCAGGTTGAGGATCTGCGCCTGCACCGAGACGTCGAGCGCCGAGGTCGGCTCGTCGCCCACCAGGAACTCGGCCTGGCTCGCCAGCGCCCGGGCGATCGCCACCCGCTGGCGCTGCCCGCCGGAGAATTCGTGCGGGTATTTTCGGGCGTCGTCGGCGTGGAGACCGACGAGGCCGAGGAGCTCGCCGACCCGGGCGCGGATCGCCCCCTCGCCCTGGATCAGGTCGAAGGCCCGGATCGGCTCGGCGATGATCTTCCCCACCCGCCAGCGCGGGTTCATGGACGCGTAGGGGTCCTGGAAGATCATCTGGATCCGGGCGCGCAGGCGCCGCCGCGCCGCGGCCTGGCGCGGGTCGGTCATCGAGACGCCGGTGATCCGCACCTCGCCGGCCGTGGGCGGCAGCAGGCCGACCACCATCCGGGCCACCGTCGACTTGCCGGAGCCGGATTCGCCGACGATCGCGAAGGTCTCGCCCTTCTCGATTGCGAAGCCGACGCGGTCGACCGCCGTGAGGAATTTCCGCGGCTCGCGCTCGATCACCCGGTTGAGCCAGGGCTTCGAGACGTCGAACTGGCGGCGCAGGTCGGTGACTTCGACGTAGGCGCTCACGCTGCCCGCTCCGCTGCATCGTACAGGTGACAGGCCACCCGGCTCGCGTCGACCGGGATCGGCTCGGGCCGCTCGACGCGGCAGCGGGCGAAGACCTTCGGGCAGCGCGGGTTGAAGGCGCAGCCCTTCGGGATGGCGGTGAGCCGCGGCATCGAGCCCGGGATCTGGCTCAGCCGGTCGGCCTCCTGCGACAGGGTCGGGATCGCCCCCATCAGGCCGACCGCGTAGGGGTGGTGGGGCTTGGCGATCACCGAGGCGACCGGGCCGATCTCGGCCACCCGCCCGGCATACATCACCGCCACCCGGTCGGCGGCCTCGGCGATGACGCCCATGTCGTGGGTGACCAGCATCACCGCGGTGCCGTGCTCGCGGCACAGGCGCTTCAGCAGCGTGATGATCTGGGCCTGGACCGAGACGTCGAGCGCCGTGGTCGGCTCGTCGGCGATGATCAGCTCCGGCTCGGCGGCGAGCGCGAGCGCGATCACCACACGCTGGCGCATGCCGCCGGAGAATTCGTGCGGGTAGCCGTCGATGCGCCGCTCGGGCGCCGGGATGCCGACCTCGGCGAGCAGGTCGATGGCGCGGGTGCGGGCGGCTCTGGCCGAGAGATCGGTGTGGGTGCGCAGGGTCTCGACGATCTGGTCGCCGACCCGGAACAGCGGGTCGAGGGAGGTCAGCGGATCCTGGAAGATCATGCCGATGCGCTTGCCGCGCACGCGCCGCATCGCCTCGGGGGAGAGGTTGTCGATGCGCTCGCCCCGCAGGCGGACCTCGCCGCCGGCGATCCGGCCGGGGCGGTCGATCAGGCCGATCACCGCCGAGCCGGTCACCGACTTGCCGGCCCCGGACTCGCCGACCACGCCCAGGATCTCGCCGCGGCCGATGTCGAACGAGACCCGGTCGATGGCGGTGAGCGGCCCGCGCCGGGTGTCGAAGGCGACCGTCAGGTCGCGCACGGAGAGGATGGTGTCGGTCATGCCTTGGCCGTTCCGGCGTCGGGCCGTCGGACGGCCACTCCCGTCCTTGCGAGCGGAGCGAAGCAATCCAGCGGCGCCATGGTCACCAAGGTCGCGCTGCCCTGGGTCGCTTCGCTGCGCTCGCGATGACGATGCCCGATCATTGCAGCTTCGGATTGAGCGCGTCGCGCAGCCAATCCCCCAGGAGGTTGATGGCGATGACGAGCCCGGCGAGCGCCAGCCCCGGGAAGGCGACGATCCACCACTCGCCGGAGAACAGGAACCGGTTGCCGGTGCGGATCAGCGTGCCGAGCGACGGCATGGTCTCGGGCAGGCCGGTGCCGAGGAACGACAGCGTCGCCTCGGTGATGATCGCCAGCGCGAGGTTGATCGTCGCGATCACGAAGACCGGGCCGGTGACGTTCGGCAGGACGTGGCGGACCATGATCACCGGCGGCGACAGGCCGATCAGCCGCGCCGCCTGGACGTAGTCCTTGCCCTTCTCGACCATCACGGAGGAGCGCACGGTCCGGGCGTACTGCACCCAGAAGGACAGGCCGATCGAGACCACGATCAGCCCGATCAAGGGCCCGACGTCGAGGGCGCTGCCGAAGCTCGCCTTGGCGACGCCGTCCACCACCAGGGCGATCAGGATCGCCGGGAAGGTGAGCTGCACGTCGGCGACCCGCATGATCAGCGTGTCGAGGAAGCCGCCCGCGTAGCCGGCGATCAGGCCCAGCGCGATGCCGAGGATGCCGGAGGTCAGCACCCCGAGCACGCCGACGATCAGCGACAGGCGCAGGCCGTACAGCACCGCCGAGAGCACGTCCCGGCCCTGGTCGTCGGTGCCGAGATAGAACGGCGCCTGACCGTCCGCCTGCCAGATCGGCGGCAGGTTGGAGTTGATCAGGTCGAGCTGGGCCGGGTCGTAGGGGTTCTGCGGGGCGATCCACGGGGACGCGAAGGCGAGGCCGACCATCAGCACGGTGGCGATCAGCGCCGCCACGGCCGTCTTCGAGCGCAGGAAGTTCGCCAGCAGGTCGGAATCGCGCCAGCGCGCGAGCCGCGAGGGCTTCGCCTCCGGCAGCGGGACCGGCGGGGCATCGCCCGCGTCGAGGTCGTATCCGCTCATCGGCCGCCCTTCACGCCATGTCCGGTTGGGAAGCTCAGGGAGGCACCTGTCGTCTTTGCGAGCGGAGCGAAGCAATCCAGGCGCGCCACGCCGACCGGACGCGCGCTGCCCTGGGTCGCTTCGCTGCGTTCGCGATGACGGGGCGGCCAGGCGGTGCAAGTCATGTCCGACCTCACGCCGTCCGTCCGGCGGGCAGCCGCAGGCGCGGGTCCACCACCGTGTAGAGGATGTCGACCACGAGATTGATGGTCACGAAGATCAGGGCGACGAGCAGCAGGTACGCGGACATGATCGGGATATCGACGTTCTGCACGGCCTGGACGAAGAGCAGGCCCATGCCGGGCCACTGGAACACCGTCTCGGTGATGATCGAGAAGGCGATGACCGAGCCGAGCTGCAGCCCCGCGATGGTGATCACCGGCACCAGCGTGTTCTTCAGCGCGTGGCGCAGGTGGACGGCGCGGGTGGTGAGCCCCCGCGCCCGGGCGAAGCGGACGTAGTCGGTGCGCAGCACCTCCAGCATCTCGGCGCGGACCAGCCGCATGATCAGCGTCATCTGGAACAGGCCGAGCGTCACCGAGGGCAGGATCAGCGCCTTGAGCCCGGAGGCGGTCAGGAATCCGGTGGTCCACCAGCCGAGCCGCACCGTGTCGCCGCGCCCGTAGGAGGGCAGCCAGCCGAGCGTCACCGAGAACAGGTAGATCAGCAGGATGCCGATCAGGAAGGTCGGCAGGCTGATCCCGATCAGCGAGACCGCCTGGAACAGCCCGGCGAGCCAGGACTCGCGGCGCAGCGCGCAGTACACGCCCATCAGAATCCCCACCACCAGGGCGAAGATCGTGGCGCAGAAGGCGAGCTCCAGCGTCGCCGGCATGCGCTCGGCCAAGAGCTGCGAGACCGGCTGCCGGAACTGGTACGAGATGCCGAACTGGCCCCGCACCACGTTGCCGGCGTAGCGGACGAACTGGACCAGGACCGGGTCGTCGAGGCCGAGATCCGTCCGGATCTGGGCCCGCTCGGCCACGGTGGTGTCGGGCCCGACGATCTGGTTCACGGGGTCGCCCGCGAACCGGAACATCGCGAAGGCGATGAGCCCGACGACCGCGAGGACCGCGGCCGCCTGGATCACCCGGCGCAGCAGGAAGGCGAGCACGCCCCGGCCCCTACTGCGGGTCCTTCGACACCCAGTAGAGCAGCAGCAGGTTGTCGGCGCGCTGCGTCAGGTGGACCTTCTTGGAGACGCCCCAGGCCAGCGCCTGCTGGTGCAGCGGGATGTAGCCCCAGTCGGCGTTGAGGACGTCGAAGCCCTCCTTGATCAGGGCGTCGCGCTTGGTCTTGTCGGTCTCGGATTCGACCTTGTCGGCGATCGCGTCGATCTTCGGGTCGCAGTAACCGGCGAGGTTCCAGCCGCCGCGGCCCGACTTGTCGCCGGGCTTCCGGCAGCCGACGATCTCGTAGAGGATGTTGTGGCTGTCCAGCGAGGACGGGGTCCAGCCCAGCAGGTAGAACGAGGTGTCGTAGGCCGGCGCCAGCACCTTGGCGAAGTACTTGGCCTTCGGCTGGGCGTTCAGGTTCACCTTGACGTTGATGCGCGCCAGCATCGAGACCACCGCCTGGCAGATCGCCTCGTCGTTGACGTAGCGGTCGTTCGGGCAATCCATGGTCAGCGAGAAGCCGTCCGGGTAGCCGGCCTGGGCCATCAGCTCCTTGGCCTTCTTGAGGTCGGTGGCGGGGCGCTTGAACTCGGCGCCGCGGTCGTAGAGGGCCGGGGCGATCATCAGCGCGGAGGGCACCGCCTGCCCGCGCATGACGCGCTTGGCGATCGTGTCCTCGTCGATGGCGAGGTAGAAGGCCTCGCGCACCTTGATGTCCTTGAACGGGTTCTTGCCCTTGACGCTCGAATCCTTCAGCTCGTCCCGGTCCTGGTCCATGCCGAGGAAGATCGTGCGCAGCTCGGGGCCGGCCATCACGGTGGCGGTGCCGCTGGCGTTGACCCGCTGCTGGTCCTGCAGCGGCACCGGGTCGATCCAGTCGACCTCGCCGGAGAGGAGCGCGGCGACGCGGGTCGCCGGGTTGGCGATGGTGGTCAGCACCGCCTCGTCGAGGTTCGACTCGACCTTGCCCCAGTAGCCGGGAAACTTCTTGAAGACGGTCTTCACGCCGGGCTGGTGCTCGGTGATCACGAACGGGCCGGTGCCGTTCTCGTGCAGCGTGGCGTAGCTCGGGCTGGTGGCGCTGGGGGGCGTCGGCTGCACGACGCCGTTCTTCTCGGACCACGCCTTCGACATGATCACCCAGGTCGGGAACTGGGCGATGGCGATCGGGTTCGGCTTCTTCAGCACCATGTCGACGGTGAAGTCGTCGACCTTCACGAACTCGGCGTCGGCGGGGACGTTGGTGGTGAAGTTCGAGCCCGGGGCGCGGACGCGCTGGGCGGAGAAGATCACGTCGTCGGCGGTGAACGGCGTGCCGTCGTGGAACTTCACGTTCTTGCGCAGGTGGAAGCGCCAGCGGGTCGGCTCGGGCGTCTCCCAGGATTCCGCGAGGCCGGGGGCGAATTTCAGGTTCTTGTCGAGGGTGACGAGGGACTCGTAGGCCGCCTGCTGCATCCCTTCCGTGAAGCTCTCCTTGAGGGAGTACGGGTCGAGGGATTTCAGGTCACCCTGGAAGGCGAAACGGAAGACGTTGGCGGCCTGCGCGGGCAGCGCGGCGAACGCGAACGTCGCGACCGTGCTCGCGGCCACGCCGCGGGCGAGGGTCTTCAGGGCTGAGCGGGACAAGCGGATCTCCGAGACCGTGAATGCGCCACCGGCCGGCTGCCCCGGCGGCGTCCACCGCGGCGTCAGCAAGCATCGGACCATCTGTATACAAGACGAGGGCCGAGCCTGTCGCGGGGGCGCGGCATCTCGTGTCTTCCGAAGCGCGTTCCGAAGCGCGTTTTCCCCGCTTCATCCCCGTTACAGAATCGCGGCTTCGACGCGCCCCGTCTTGGCGAGCGCAGCGAAGCCATCCAGGGCGACGCCGCGCGACGCCGCGCTGCCCCGGGTCACGTCGCCCCTCTCGCGATGACGGAGCGCGCGGCCGGCGCCGGCCTACTCGGCCGCCACCCGCGCGGGCTCGTGCCGCGCCTGCGCCTCGGCCGCCTCGCCCTCCGCCACCGCCTTGCGCCGGAACAGGCGCATGACGACGACGAAGAAGACCGGCACGAAGAACACCGCCAGCACGGTCGCGGTGATCATGCCGCCCATCACGCCGGTGCCGATCGCCTGCTGGCTCTTCGAGGCGGCGCCGGTGGCGATGGCCAGCGGCACCACGCCGAAGATGAAGGCGAGCGAGGTCATGACGATCGGCCGGAACCGGAGCGTCGCCGCCTCGACCGCGGCCCGCACCACGGAGGTGCCGGGCTTCCAGAGGTCCTTGGCGAACTCCACGATCAGGATCGCGTTCTTGGCCGAGAGGCCGATGATCGTGATCAGCCCGATCTTGAAGTACACGTCGTTGGGCATGCCGCGCAGGTACACGGCCGCCACCGCGCCGATGACGCCGAGCGGGATCACCAGCATCACCGAGACCGGGATCGCCCAGCTCTCGTAGAGCGCGGCGAGGCACAGGAACACGATCAGCACCGACAGGGCCAGCAGCAGGCTCGCCTGGCTGCCCGCCTGCTTCTCCTGGTAGGACTGACCCGTCCAGGCGTAGCCGAAGCCCTTCGGCAGTTGCAGCATCAGCCGCTCCATCTCGGCGATGGCGTCGCCCGACGTGTAGCCGGGGTTCGGCTCGCCGGTGAAGCGCACCGACTGGTAGCCGTTGAAGCCGACGATCTGGCTCGGCCCCATGCTCCATTTCAGCTCCGCGAAGGACGACATCGGCACCATCGTGTTGGTGGCGTTCTTCACCGCGTAGTTGAGGATGTCCGAGGCGTTCATGCGCTGGAGCTGCTCGGCCTGCACGTAGACCCGCTGCATCTTGCCCCGGTTGGGGAAGTCGTTCGGGTAGACCGAGCCGAGGTTGAGCTGGATCGTGTTGTTGATGTCCTCGAACTTCACGCCGAGCGCGGCCGCCTTCTCGCGGTCGATCACCAGCTCCGCCTGCGGGGTCGGCGGCAGGCCCTCGATCTTCACCTTCTGGAGGATCGGGCTCTGCTGCGCGAGCTTCAGGAGCTGCTCCTGGGCCGACAGCAGGGCCGCGTAGCCGCGGTTGGCCCGGTCCTGCAGGCGGAACGAGAAGCCCGCCGCGTTGCCGAGGTTGTCGACCGGGGGCGGCTCCTGCGCGTCCACGGTGGCGTCGCGGTACGTGGCGAGCGCCGCGTTGGTGCCGGCCACGAGCGCGGCGGCCGAGTTCTTGGCGTCGCGCTCCGACCAGGGCTTCAGGGTGACGAAGGCCTGGCTGGTGCTCGGGGCCTGCCCCGAGAACGAGAAGCCGTTCAGCATCGTCACGGTGGCGACGCCGGGCTGCGCCAGCAGGTGCTCCTCGACCTTGCGGACCGCCTCCTGGGTGCGGTTGTAGGAGGCGCCCGGGGGCGTCTGGATGTCGACCGTGAAGAAGCCCTGGTCCTCCACCGGCAGGAAGCCCTCCGGCAGGTTGACGAAGGCGTAGGCCGTGCCCGCGACGAGCGCGACGTAGACCAGCATCACCCGGCCGGACTTCCGGATGAACGCCGCGGTGCCGCGGCCGTAGCGGGCGGTCTCGCGATCGACGAAGCGGTTGAACATCCCGAACACGCCGCCCTTGGCGTGGCCGTGCCCCTTCTCGATCGGCTTCAGGAAGGTCGCGCAGAGCGCCGGCGTCAGCGACAGGGCGAGCAGCGCCGAGAACGCGATGGAGGTCACCATCGCGATCGAGAACTGCCGGTAGATGATGCCCACCGAGCCGGGGAAGAACGCCATCGGGATGAACACCGCGATCAGCACCAGGGTGATGCCGATGATCGCGCCGGTGATCTGCCCCATGGCCTTCTTGGTGGCCTCCTTGGGGGGCAGGCCCTCCTCGTTCATGATCCGCTCGACGTTCTCCACCACCACGATGGCGTCGTCGACCAGGATGCCGATGGCCAGCACCATGCCGAACATGGTGAGCACGTTCACCGAGAAGCCCGAGATCCACATCACCGTGACCGTGCCCATGAGGGCGATCGGCACCACGATGGTGGGGATCAGGGTGTAGCGGATGTTCTGCAGGAACAGGAACATCACGAGGAAGACCAGCACCACCGCCTCGACGAGCGTGTGCAGCACCTTCTCGATGGAGGCCTCCACCGCCGGGGTGATGTCGTAGGGGATGTCCCACTTCAGGTCCGGCGGGAAGAACTGGGACAGCTCCACCATCTTGGCGCGGATCGCCTTGGCGGTCTCGAGCGCGTTGCCGTCGGGGGCGAGCGTCACCGAGATGCCGGCGGCGGGGCCGCCGTTGAGGCGCGTGGAGAACTGGTAGGCGTCGCCGCCGAGCTCGATCCGGGCGACGTCGCGCAGGCGCACGTTCGAGCCGTCGGGATTGGCCCGCAGCACGATGGCGCCGAACTCCTCGATCGTGCCGAGCTGGCCCTTCACGATGATCGGCACGGTGAGCGCCTGCCGGGTCGGGCTCGGCTGCGCGCCGACCGAGCCGGAGGCGACCTGGACGTTCTGGTTGCGGATCGCGTCGGTGACGTCCGAGGCGCTGAGCGAGAGGCCGCGCAGCTTGTCGGGGTCGACCCAGACGCGCAGCGACCGCTCGGTGGAGTAGAGCGTCGCGCGCCCGACCCCGGGGATGCGCCGGATCTCGTTGATGACGTTGCGGATCAGGAAGTCGCCGAGGCCGACCTCGTCCATCGACCCGTCGGTGGACACGAGGGTGATGATGTTGAGGGTCGCGGCCGAGGCCTCCTCCACGAGGATGCCCTGCTGGCGCACCTCGGCCGGGAGGCGCGCCTCCACGCGCTTCAGCCGGTTCTGCACCTCGACCGAGGCGAGCGACGGATCGGTGCCGGGCTGGAAGGTGGCGGTGATGTTGACCGAGCCGAACGAGTCGGTGGTCGACTCGAAGCTCATGATGTTGGCGGCGCCGTTCAGCTCATCCTCGATGAGCCGGGTCGTGCCGATGTAGAGGCTCTCCACGGAGGCGCCCGGATAGGCCGTCGACAGGGCGATGGAGGGCGGGGCGATCACCGGGTACTGCGCCACCGGCAGGTTCGGGATGGCGAGCGCGCCGCCGAGGCAGATGAACAGCGCCACCACCCAGGCGAAGACCGGGCGGTCGATGAAGAAGCGTGCCATGATCGGGCTCTCCCGGACTCAGTGGCGCTGCTGGACGGCGGCGGCCCGCGGGGTGACCTCCGCCTTGTCGCCCGGCACGTCGGGCGCCTCGTCGGTGTCGTGCTTCGGTCCGGTCTCGCCGTGGACCGGGGTCTGGTCGAGGGGCTTCACCTTGGCGCCGACGGTGATCTTCTGGAAGCCGTCGATGATGACGCGCTCGCCGGCCTTGAGGCCCGAGCGGATCAGCCAGTTCTGCCCGACCACCGGCCCGACCTCGACGGGCTGGCGCATCACGGTCTCGTCGGCGCGCACGATCCAGACCTCGGCGCGGCCGTCGTCGGTGCGCTGGATCGCCTGCTGCGGCACCGCGATCGCGTCGGAATCGATGCCCTGCTTGATCCGCGCCCGCACGTACATGCCGGGGAACAGCTCGTCGTGCGGGTTCGGGAACTGCACCCGAAGCGTCACCTGGCCGGTGCTCGGGTCGGCGGTGACGTCCGAGAACAGCAGCCGGCCCGCCAGCGGGTAGAGGGAGCCGTCATCCATGATCAGGTGGACGTTGGCGGTGTTGTCTTCGAGCCGCGCCAGCTCGCCGCTCGCGAGATCCCGGCGCAGGCGGTTCAGCTCGCCGACCGACTGGGTGATGTCGACGTAGATCGGGTCGAGCTGCTGGATCGTGGCGAGCGCCCCCGTGGAGCCCGGCTCGATCAGCGTGCCCTCGGTGAGCAGCGCCCGGCCGATGCGGCCGGTGATCGGCGCGCGCACGTCGGTCCAGCCGAGGTTGAGCTGCGCGCGGTCGCGGGTCGCCTTGGCGCCGGCCACCTCGGCCTCCGCCTGCTTCTTGGCCGCGAAGGCGGCGTCGTACTGCGCCTGGCTCGCGGTGGCGCGGGAGAGGAGCTGCTCGAGCCGGTCGGCCTGCTGGCGGGCGAGCACCAGGGCGGCCTCCTGGCGGGCGAGGGCCGCCTCGGCGCTGGCGAGCTCGACCTCGTAGGGCGCCGGGTCGATCTTGTAGAGGATGTCGCCCTCCTTGACCTGGCTGCCCTGCTCGAAGAGCCGCTTGACCACGAGCCCGGAGACCCGGGAGCGGACCTCGGCGATGCGCATCGGCGCGACGCGGCCCGGCAGGTCGCGCAGGTAGGGGATCGCCTGGGGCTCCACCTTGACGAACCCGACCTCCGGCACCGGCGGGGTCGGCGCGGCGACCTGCTTCGGGTTGCAGGCGGCGACACCCAGCAGGAGCAGGGCCGCGGGCAGGAGGGCGGTCGCGCGGGCCGAGGCGCGGAACGACGACGGGATTCTGGCGGACAAAGTGCGGGTCACGATTACCGACGCTCCTGAAAGCATGCGTCTGCTGAGGCTGGCGCGGAGCGTGGGCCCGCGCATCGTCGAGTCAGATCCCGGGACCGGTCACGAGGCCGGTCGGACGAAGATCAGGACGGGCGCGCCATCATGCCGGCCGCGAGACCGGCGCGCGCGTCAGGCCCGGCGTGGAGGCCGGTGCGGCGAACCGTCCGGCGCGGAAGCCGGTACGCTGTCGGACCTGTAGTCGAACGATGCGTTGACAGTGTGACGGGGGCGCGGCGCGTCGACCGGCGGGCGCGGCAGCCCCAGTTCGGTGAGGATCTCGCTGTCGGCGGCGCAGAGGTCGGTGCGGCCGAAGACCGAACGCTTGGCCTCGGAACGCTTGGCCTCGGGCTGCGCGTCCGGCGTGCCGGACAGGATCGTCAGGCGCGGGCTCGCGATGGCGCAGGCCGGGCCCTCCGGGCGCGCGGCCTCGGCCCGGGCGGGCGCGGCCACCAGCGCGGCCGTCGCGAGCACGAGCAGCGCCAGCGCGGCGAGGCCCCGGGCGAGGCGGTCCGGCAGGCCCGCGGCGCGGCGGGTCAGGAGAGCGGCGGATCGGATCACGAGTCTGAGATAAGCACGGCTGTCGCCGCGCGCAATCACCCACGGCGTCGCGCCACCCGCCCAGTGTTGCGCGCAGCACACAGCTGCGCCCGGAAGTGGCCATACCGGCGGGCCGGCCTCAACCTTGCCGTGAAGTCCGGGCCGGCTCGCCCCATGCGCGCAGGGGTTCCGCGCGGGCCCGGCCGAGATCTCCGAAGACCCGCCGAGATCCGCGAAGACCCGCGAAGATCCGCGAGTCCCCGCGCCGCGACGAACGGAGGACGGAAGACCATGGCGAGACGGATCGCGCTACTCGGGCTCGCGGGCCTGCTGCTCGGGAGCGCCCCGGCGGCGGCCGCCAACCCGCTGGACAGGGGTCCGATCGCGGACTTCCTCAACATCTTCCGCAGCCAGGCGATCCCGCGCGAGACGGTGGCGTGGACCGGCAAGGAGAAGCCCGGCACCATCGTGGTCTCGACCCGCCAGCGCCGGCTCTACTACGTGCTCGGCGGCGGCGCGGCGGTCCGGTACGGCGTGGGCGTCGGGCGGCAGGGCTTCTCGTGGTCCGGCACCAAGACCGTCACCATGAAGAAGGAGTGGCCGGACTGGCGCCCGCCGCAGCAGATGCTGGCCCGCCGCCCCGACCTGCCGCGCTACATGGCCGGCGGTCAGGACAACCCGCTGGGCGCCCGCGCCCTCTATCTCGGCTCGTCGCTCTACCGCATCCACGGCTCGAACGAGCCCGAGACGATGGGCGCGGCGGTCTCGTCCGGCTGCATCCGCATGACCAACAAGGACGTGGTCGACCTCTACGACCGGGTCCGCGTGGGCACCAAGGTCGTCGTGCGCGACTGACCGGGCGGGTGGCGGCCTCCACCGCCGCCCTCCCCCGCCGGCCGTCCCGCGGCCGGTCGTTCGGCCTCAGGCGGCGAGCTGCCCGACCGCGTCGCGCGCCGAGGCCAGGGCCTGCGCCTTGTTGTGCTCGCCGGCCGCCAGCCCCTCGGCCAGCACCAGCTCGGGCACGATGCCCATGAAGCCGAACACCGTGCGCAGGTAGTGCTCGGCGTGCTCCGCAGAGACGGACGCCGTGCCGGGCCCGTAGAAGCCGCCGCGGGCGAGGGCCAGGATCACGCGCTTGCCGCCCATCAGCCCCTCCGGCCCGGCGGCGCCGTAGCGGAAGGTCGTGCCCGGCACGAGCAGGCGGTCGATCCAGGCCTTGAGCTGCGACGGGATCGTGAAATTGTACATCGGCACGCCGATGACGACCGTGTCGGCGGCGACGAACTCCGCCAGCATCCGGTCGCTGGCGTCCCGGGCGGCCAGTCCGGCCGCGTCGAGGGGACCGGCCATGGCCGAGACCGGGTGCGCGCCCGGCAGGGTCGCGGCGGTCAGGTGCGGCGGATTCTCGGCGACGAGATCCCGGTAGGTCACGGCGGCCGGCGCATCCCCGGCGAGGCGCCGGACGATCAGCGCGGACAACTCCCGCGAGACCGAGCCGGTGCCCAGGATGCTGGCGTCGAGATGCAGGAGTTTCATAGCGTAACCCGGTTCCCATTTGTGACCGGATCAGGATACGGTCGCGCCTCGACCGCGCAAGAACGCACAGGATTGATACCGAGGTTACATGGATGTGACTGAGCCGTGTGCCGGGCACAGGCCCGAATGCGAGAAGGTCTCGCGCGTCCTGTCGCGCATCGGCGACAAGTGGAGCGTGCTGGTCATCATGCTCCTGCGCGCGCGCGCGCAGCGCTTCAACGAGCTGAAACGGGGCATCGGCAACATCTCGCAGCGGATGCTGACACTGACCTTGCGGAACCTGGAGCGCGACGGGCTGGTGACCCGGACCGTGACGCCCTCGATCCCGCCGCGGGTCGACTACGCGCTGACGGAACTCGGCCACTCGCTGGCGGAGCCGGTTCAGGCGCTGGGCGCCTGGGCCTTCCGGCACCTCGACCACATCGACGCGGCGCAGCTCCGCTACGACACGCGCGACGGCGCGTGAAGCACCGGGCGGGAGCCGCGCCCGCGTCGACAGGCGCGGCGGGCCGGTGTTAGGAGCCGCGCCGTCGGGCAGAGCCGGATCGCCCGACCGCCACGAGGGACAGCATGAACGAGCGCATCATCCTGCGGGCCGGCGAGGCCCTGGTCGCGGGCGGTCCGCCCAACACCGCCTCCGAGCCCGAGGTCATCATCGGCGAGCTCGACGGGCCGGTCGGCACCGCCCTGGCCACGCTGACCGGCGATCAGGTCGTCGGCCACAGCCGCGTCTTCGCCCTGCTCAACACCGACATCATGGTCCGCCCGGTCACCCTGTGCGTGTCCAAGGTCAGCGTCACCGAGAGCAAGTACACCTCGATCCTGATGGGCACCGTCCAGTTCGCCATCGCCAACGGCGTGCTGGACGCGGTGCGCGCCGGCTACATCCCCAAGCACAAGGCCAACGACCTCGGCATCATCTGCTCGGTCTGGCTCAGCCCGGGCGTCATCGAGGCCCAGCACGTCGACCACAAGGCGCTGTTCGACATCCAGCGCAGGGGCATGACCGAGGCCATCCGCAAGGCCATGACCAACGAGCCCTCGATCGACTGGCTCCTCGAGAACCAGGACAAGATTACCCACAAGTACTACCAGATGGGCCTCGACGGAAAAATCTGAGCGCCCGGTGCCGCGGCGGGCGACCGCCCCGCCGCGTCGCCCGGACAGTGGCGGGCGGGGCGCGCACGATCCCGCGGGCGGCCACGGCCGAGCCTGTCCCGATCCGGTGCCTTCGGGTAGGATGGCGGCATGAGCAGACGCGCCGATTCCCGTCCGTTCCGCCGCCTCGCCGCCGGCCTCGTGCTCGGGGCCTGCTGGCTCCCGGCCGGTCCTGCCGCCGCCCAGGCACTGTTCTGGCCGTCCATCGGCTTCGCGCCGCTGCCCTCCTTCGCGTGGCCGCAGATGCCCGAGGACGCGTACGGCCGCTGGACCGGCTCCTACGCCCGCCTGTCGACCGGCTACGCGGTCAGCACATCCCGGCATCTCGGCAGCTATTCGGGACCGACGATCGGGTTCGAGGGCGGCCGGATGTGGCAGGAGGGCCCGATCCTCTACGGCATCAGCGGCGGGTTCGACTATCTCGCCGGCCTCGGCGGCAACCTCACGCCGGGCTACGGGCGGCTCGCCTATTCCAACGACTTCGCCGGATCCCTGGAGGTGAAGGTCGGCACCCTCGTCGCACCGGACGTGCTGGTCTACGCCAAGACCGGCGCCCTGGCGCTGCACCAGACCTTGCGCGTCGGGCCGACCCCGGGGTCGCTGCCGTTCGCGCGTCAGGACATCGCGGTGCGGCCGGTGGCCGGCGTGGGCGTCGAGTGGGCGGTCACGGACCGCCTCTCGCTCGCGGTCGAGGCGGGCGTGGTCGGCGGCGGGATCCGCTGAGGCGCCCCCCGCCGGCCTCGCCGCGCGGCCGCCTATTTCGGCACGAACGCCCAGTAGTCGAGGTCGAGGATCACCGCCGGGTCGTAGCCGTCGCCGGCGCGGTCCGGGAAGGCGCCGCAGGGCTGGTTCTTGGTGGCGACCGTGCGCAGGCGCAGGAGCCCGACATCGTCGCGGCCGACATCGGCGGTCGCCAGCACCTCGCTCCAGGCATAGACCGTGTCGCCGGAAAACAGCGGCGCCACGTGGCGGCCGGCGTTGATGCCCGCGAGGGCGAAGGCGTTGCCGAGCCCGTTGAAGCTCAGCGCCCGCGCCAGCGAGATCACGTGGCCGCCGTAGATCAGGCGCCGGCCGAAGCGGGTGTCCTTGGCGGCGAGCCCGTCGAAATGCACCTTGGCGGTGTTCTGGAACAGGCGCGTGGCGATCTGGTGCTCGGCCTCCTCGACGGTCATGCCGTCGACGTGGTCGATCTTCTCACCCACCGCGTAATCCGCGAAGCGGTGCGGGCTGCCGGCGAGGTCGGTGTCGTAGGCGGCGGCCGAGAGCTTCGGCAGCGCCCCCGCGAGGTCCTGCGGGTCGACCACCTTGGCGAGGCTCGGCACGTGCTCCTCGGCGATCGCCGCCTCGGGGTCGCGCTTGCGCACGAGCACCCAGCGGCAATAGCTCAGCACGGTCTCGCCGCGCTCGTCGGAGCCCACCGAGCGGACGTAGACCACGCCGGTCTGCCGGTTCGAGCTCTCCTTGAGGCCGATCACCTCCGACACGGTGGAGAGCGTCTCGCCCGGGTAGACCGGCCGCCGGAACCCGCCCTCGGCGTAGCCGAGATTGGCCAGCGCGTTGAGGGATACGTCCGGGACGGTCTTGCCGAACACCATGTGGAAGGTGAGCAGGTCGTCGAGCGGGCTCTTCGGGTAGCCGATGGCCCGGGCGAAGGCGTCCGACGACTGCACGGCGAAGCGCGGCCCGTAGAGGCCCGTGTACAGCGCCACGTCGCCCATCGTCACGGTGCGCGGGGTGGCGTGGCGGATGGTCTCGCCGAGGCGGAAATCCTCGAAGAAGCGGCCGGGATTCGTCTTCACGGGCGTTCGACCCTACTGCGTGTAAACGTAAGCTGCGGGCACGGCGTATTCATGCAGCAGACGGCTGATGAACAGCAGCAGCAAGATGAGGATGATCGGCGAGATGTCGACGCCCCCGAGATTGGGCAGCAGGTTGCGGATCGGCCGCAGCACCGGCTCGGTCAGCCGGTAGAGCACCTCGCCGATCTGCGCGACGATCGGGTTGCGCACGTTCACCACGTTGAACGCGACGAGCCAGCTGAGAACCGCGCTTGCGATGAGGACGTAGATGAAAAGCTGGACGACCGTGTCGAAGAGCCAGATCAGGGCGTTCATGCGGGTCCGCGCGTATCCTTCGGGCCGCCCGCACCCCAGCGCCGGAGCGGCGCGCGGCGGGCGACGTTGAAACAGGGAATTGACAGGCTGAGCCGCCCGCGCCTACAAGGCCGGCGCCTCGACGGGGCTGTAGCTCAGATGGGAGAGCGCCGCAATCGCACTGCGGAGGTCAGGGGTTCGAATCCCCTCAGCTCCACCAGGCTTTCCTAGCCTGTTGGAAAGGCACGAACTTATTGCCGGGCAATGAGTTCTAGGGCTACCTTGGTCCACCACAGTGGTACACCAAGCTCCCCGAACCCATGGCAAAAAGGGATAACCGGCTCTTACGCAGGAGCGGCGTCTGGTACGTCCGGGTGAAAGTGCCCGAGGCTCTGCGCAAGGCCGGACTGATCGACAAGCACGAGTTCAAAAAGTCACTACGCACCAGCGACTACGCTGAGGCTCGCAGGCTGCTGCTGACTGAGCTTATCGCGATCGACGCCCAAATTGCCGCAGCCAAACGCAAGCTTGATCCCGCACCGGTTCGGGCGTTGACACGCTCCGAGGCGGAGCACATCGCACTGGCTTGGTTCTATGAACGTGAGAACGTTCGGATCGAACGGAAACGAAGCGCGGCCCCTGCTTGGTCCCGGCAGGATGAGGTGATGGACCTGGAGATCGAAGAGGCGACTTTCGCGGACCCAGAGGACACCAACGGTCAAGCCAGCACGCTTAGCACCGCCAAAAGGCTCCTTGAGCGCCACGGCATCGAGGTCGATTTCAACGCACCCGAATTTCGGCACCTCATACACTTGGTACGTCGAGGTGCGCTGGAGCAAGCGAGACGAGAGCTACGAGAGGCGAGGAGCGATTTCTCCGATCGCGTTGGGGATAATTTTTTCGAGGGTGCGCCAGCCGATGTCCCGCACCCGTCGAGAGCAGGGAAGCGCACCACACTGAGCGAGTTGATTGCTCAACATCGGGCCGAGCCTGCTTGGCAGGGCATGTCACCAAAATCGAAGCTGAAGGGTGCCGCGCAAGCTCGCCTGTTCGAGGAGGTGTTTGGGGCCGACCGGGATGTCTCCCAGATCAAGCGCGCCGATGCGGCCGAGCTGGTGAACCTTTTGGTTAGGCTACCCGCAAGCGCCACGAAGCGATTTCCTGGCCTTACAGCGCCACAAGCTGCCGATGCAGCTGCCAAAGCGGGCGCCGCGCCTATGACCCGGCTCACAGCGAGTTCCTACCTATCTGCGTTCTCCACTCTGATGGCATTCGCCATCGCGCGGGGCGTGCGGGCAGACAACCCCACCGCCGGCCTCTCAGTCGGGGTCGATGGCGTAGCGGCAAAAGATCGACGGCATCCGTTTTCCGCAGAGCAGCTCATTAAGATCTTCAAGGCGCCGCTATACACAGGGTGCCTGAACGACGAGGCCGGCTACGCACGAGTAGGCTCTCAGGTCATCCGCCGCGGTCGGTTCTGGGTGCCGCTGATCTCGCTGTTCACCGGAATGCGGATGAACGAAATTTGTCAGCTTCTGGTGCGTGACGTCTCTCAGCTCGACGGGGTCGATGTAATCATCGTGGCTGCCGACGATGCCGGCGTGAAGCGCGTCAAGACTGCAGCAGGCGAGCGCTTCGTCCCCATCCACCCGGAGTTGAAGCGCTGCGGCTTGCTTCAGTACCGCGATGCGACTGCCGATCGAGGCGAGACGCGTCTTTTTCCTGAACTGACGGCAGCCAAAGCCTCCGGCTACCTTAGCGACAACTTTTCCAAGTGGTTTGCCAACTTCATGCGGTCGTGCGGCGCAGCGCAGCCGCGGACAAGCTTCCACAGCTTCCGACACAGTTACCGAGACGCGCTCCGCGAGGCTGATATCTCGGCAGAGCGGGTACGTGCACTAGGCGGATGGCGGAGCGGCCGGACAGAAGACGACTACGGATCAGGCCTGCGGGCAAGCACACTGGCTCGAGAGATTGAGAAGGTGGGGTACGAGGGCCTGGATTTCTCGCACCTCCACGTTCCGCAGAACGGTTGACGGGCTGCATTCCGGTTTTGCACCCAGGTGCAAGTTCGGCCCTCATCCGCATGCCGCACTTCACTCGACGGAAAGCACCTACGGTCGCCTCTCGAAATTGGAAGAGCTTCGCGTGGAACGAAGACCCTTTCAATCGCTGATATTAGGCTCCAGGCGCCTTCAGCTGTCTAAGCCATTAACAACCCGACTATCCTGGAAAATGTCCTGACGGTCGGAACAGCCAAAATACCAAATCCCAACGCATAGAGCACGATGATCAGCATCCTTGCTTTGACGAAACTCATGTCCTCACTTTTGTAGAACATGGAATATATATCCGGCCTCCTTGAAAGTGCCGACGCCCTAAAAGTTTCTACAAGCGCTCTCGACACCCGCCTATTGACGGCGATTTCTTTGGTAATTGCATCAATTATTGGGGTGTCCATAGCAGTAACAAACTCAGTCCCGGATCCTAATTCGATTTCACCTTTCATGTGCATGTCGTAAATCAAAGCATCCCATAACTGGAAGAACGATCCACGGTTAAGTTTATAATCACGCAAATGCTCCATAGCGGCGTACCTCTCCGCAACTATGCCCGCCAAGTTGTGAATTTGCGCATCAGTCGAAATTTCCATCTGCTCGGAGATGTATGAACGCTCGGATGCCTCCTGTTTTATCAATGCGGGGCACATGGCGATGAATATTATCGAAGCAACGCCTACGATCGATAATCCAATATAAGTGTAATACAAACTGTTCAGTGTGAACAATTTGCCAACGAGGCCTGGATCCGCAACCCCAGCTCCGACGAAAAGCTCAGGCGCTAGGGCCAAGAAATCAGTTATCCGCGCATTCAACAAGATCAGCCACCCAACGAACGGCGCGATCGTTGTAAGTTTCGCGGCGCGCGACTGCCCTACGCTCCTCAAAGTTGACCATAGAGGGGTACGGCACAACAAATGCTTCAATTTGGTCATCCCGGAGAAGCGGCTGGCAAGAGGCTCGGCGACGCACACTAGATGCGGCGTATTCTTTGAGGCTACTGCCGGAATTTCGCAATAGGTGAACCAACTTCTGAGTTGCTATTCATACGCTCGTCGCCCAGGTTCAAACTCTATCAAACCCTCATTCAACCCAACTTGCTGGGCAGCCCCCTCCGGGAGCAGCGATGAAGACGAGCCGGTTCGTCAGCTACCTGCGGGTCAGCACCGATCGCCAGGGGATCAGTGGCCTGGGCCTCGAAGCCCAGCGCAAGACGGTCTCCGACTTCCTCAACGGCGGCTCCTGGGAGATCGTGGCCGAGTTCGTAGAGGTGGAGAGCGGCAAGCGCGCCGATCGTCCGGAGCTGGCCCGTGCTCTGACCCACTGCCGCCTGACCGGCAGCACACTCATAGTGGCGAACGTGTCTCGGCTCACCCGGTCCTCATCGTTCCTGCACCGCCTCTTGGAAGCCGGCGTGGAGGTGCGGTTCTGCGACCTGCCCCAGATCGAAGGACCGACCGGTCGCTTCCTCCTGACCCAGATCGTTGCAGTCGCGGAGCTGGAGGCGGGCTTGATCGGTGAGCGCACCCGCAAGGCCCTGGCCGCTGCGAAGGCCCGCGGGAAGGAGCTCGGGACGCCGGCCAACCTCTCCAACACGGACGCGGGCCGCACTGCTGGCCGGGCCCAGCGGAGCCGGATCGCGGATCGTCGCGCCCAGGACATCGCCCCGATCATCCGGGACATGCAGAGCCAGGGGCTCAGTCTCAATGCGTGCGCTCGCGAGTTGACCCGCCGAGGGATCTCCACACCCACCGGCAAGCCGATCTGGGTACGCCTCCGGTGAGAGCCGCCTTGTGAGACGGGGCCTCGTGCCCGACGTCTGACCTTAATGCTGGCGTTAAGGTCATCGGATCAGGGCGATGCGGGTCGAGGTTCTTGCCGGGGTCGAGCGCCGG
>NZ_JBKFBI010000059.1:0-32518 GCF_053346095.1 Methylobacterium sp. A52T
AGCCGGTGCGGAAGCTGTCGTTGCCGGCGTAGCCGCCGAAGGAGCGGTCGGCGCTGCCGGAGCCGTAGGCGAAGCCGCCGGTGCCGTACACGAGGGTGCGGTCGAAGGCGTAGCCGAGGCGGCCGCGGACGGTGCCGAAGAAGTCGAGGCTGGAGAGGCCGCGCGGGTCGGTGACGTAGTAGCCGGGGGCGAGGGCGCCGGAGATGAAGGCGCTGTTCCGGTTACGGCCGAAGTCGAGGTACTGGGCGTCGGCCTCGACACCGATCACGAGGCCGGAGCCGGGGGTGATCTGCCAGTTGTAGCCGATCTGGCCACCGCCGGAGAAGCCGTCCTGGCTGCGGTTGCGGAAGGAGGCGACGGTGCCGGGGGCGGCGTAGGGGAAGGGGACGGCGAAGGTGTTGCCGGTGTTGCGGTCGCTGGCGTCGAAGGCGTAGCCGGCGTTGATACCGAAGTAGGCGCCGGTCCAGGTGAAGACCGGGACGGGGGTGAACACCGGCGGCGGGGCGGCGCGGCGCGGCAGGTCGGCGGCCGAGGCGGCGGCGGTGAGGGCCGTGAAGGCGGCCAGCGAGGCCAGGAGCTTGGTCATGTCGGTTCCCCGAATGTGTGATCTGGCGGTGTGGCTACCGATCACCGGGGGAAATGGCTGTAGTTTTGAGGTCACACCGCCTGTCGAAGGCCCGAGATGCCAGAGTAAAGCGTCATTCAAGACGAGACGAAGCGCGGAAATACAGCGCGCATTACGCGGGCGAGCGCGACAACAACGCGGCGGCGTTTTGGTTGCATCGAGATGTCGGGTCGGCACCGGGTGTGACGGGCGCGCCACACCCGCTGCCGGTCGGCCGCCGGACGGCGCGGCGGTGATCCCGATCGCTCGCGCGGGATCCCGCCACCGGCCCGCGCAACCCGGCAAGGTGCCGGAACGCTCCCGCTGCCGCGAGACAGGGTTTCATCCCGCGGATCCCGATCGAGGGTTTGGTCACCGGCGCGTCCCGGGCCGCGATCCGCAGTTATGACTCCTGTTACCAGCGGGGAAATAGAGGGACTCGACAGTCGTCGTCGCGACGACCGCGTGATGGGAACCGGAGCGCCATGCATGTGAGAGTTCGCCTCGACGGCGCGAACCCGCGGCGCTGGCACGTCGCGCTGCTGGACCGCCTGTCCGGCTTGCCGGGCATCGCGGCCGTGAGCGTCGACGCCGCGCCCGGGCCGGACGGGTGGCCGGCACAGGCCGACCTGCTGTTCCGGCTGGAGGCCCTGATCTTCCGGCTGGCGCCGAACGGGTCGCGGCCCGTGCCGCCCGCCGCTCTCGCGGCCTGGACCCGTCCCGCGACCCCGGACCTCGTGCTCGACCTGTGCGGCGACGCGGTCGCCTCCTGCCCGGTCTGGCGCGTGGCCTACGACGGCGGCCTCGGCGAGACCGGCCTGCTCGCGAGCCTGCTCGCCGGCCGGGTCCCGCAGCTCGACCTCCTCGAAGGCGGCACCGTCGTCGCCGCGGGTCGCCTCGGCTCGGACTACCGGGGTTCCATCGCCGTGTCGTTCGAGGATGCCCTGTCGCGCACGGCGACGCTCGTCGCCGCCGCCCTGCGGGCCCGGTCGGACGGCCGCGCCTTCGCGGCGACGCCCGCCGCGGCCGCCGCCGCGCCCGTCCGTCCGGGGCGGATCCTGGCGTCCCGGCCGGCGCGGCTCGTCGCCCGGAGCCTCGTCGGCCGCCTGTACAGGCTGTGCTACCACGCCCCGCACTGGCGCACCGGGTGGCGGACCCTCCGCGGGCCGGACCTCGTCGCGCTGGGCCGCCATCCTGTGGAGGGCTGGCAGGTGCTGCCCGACGACGGGCGGCGCTTCTACGCCGACCCGTTCCCCCTCGCGGTCGACGGGACGACCCACGTCTTCGTGGAGGAGTTTCCGCACGCGACCGGCAAGGCGATCATCTCGGCGGTCCGCTTCGGGCCGGCCGGGCCCGAGGGGCCGCCCGTCCCGGTGCTGGAGGAGCCGCACCACCTCTCCTACCCGTTCGTGTTCGCGCGCGCGGGCTCCGTCTGGATGGTGCCGGAGAGTTCCGCGGCCGGCACGGTCGATCTCTACCGGGCGACCCGCTATCCGGGCGGCTGGGTGAAGGAGGCGACGCTCCTCTCCGGCGTGGTCGCGAGCGACGCGACGCTCCTCGAGCACGGCGGCCGCTGGTGGATGTTCGCCACCGTCCGGGACGCGCCCGTCGGCGCCCCGCCCGGATCGGGCTGCCACCACGACGCGCTGTATCTCTGGTCCGCGCCCGACTTCCGGGGGCCGTACGCGCCGCATCCGGCCAATCCCGTGCTGGTCGACCCGTCCTTCGCCCGGCCCGCGGGCCGGATCGTCGCGCGCGACGGGGTCCTGATCCGGCCGGTCCAGGATTGCGCCCACGGTTACGGCCGCGCCCTGTCGCTGGCGCGCATCGACCGGCTCGACCCGGAGGGGTTCGCCCAGACCATCCTCGACCGGATCGAGCCCGGTCCGGCCTGGCCCGGCAGCTGCCTCCATACGCTCAACACGGGCGGCGGGATCGAGTGCATCGACGGCTCCGGCCGGGCCTCGCGTCTCAGGGCGTATCTGAACGCGCGGTCCGGCGCCTAGGCCGGGCCGCGGCGGAAGCTCGGCCGTCCGGAACCAGCCGCCGCGATCCGTGTTCGCTCACGAACGCGGAGACCCGTTGCCCCCCATGATCATGATCCTCATCTGCTTTCTCGCGCCGTGGCTCGCCATGTTCCTGCGCGGAAAGGTGTTTCAGGGCATCCTCTGCATCATCCTCCACCTGACGATCATCGGATGGATCCCGGCGACGATCTGGGCGCTCGTCGTCACCCGCAAGGAGGCGGCCTGACCGAGGTGGCCTGACCGGGGCGGAGCGGCCGGGATCGGCGGCTCCGCCGCGCGGTCCGATCCCCGCTCATGAGAACGGCGGGGCTCTCGCCCCGCCGCTCACGCCGTCCGTTCGGGCAGTCCGTCGCCCGGGCGGCCCCGAGGGCCGCCGCGGCTCAGAAGCCCATCAGCACCCCGGCCGAGCCGGTCACCGTCATCGCGAGGCCGCCCAGGAAGGCGCCGATCATCGCGTAGGAGAAGCCCTTCAGGACCATGTCGTGCACTCCTTTCAGCAAGCGGCGGGTCCCCAGCCGGACCCGGTCGGTTCGTCTGCAATGATGATGCCGGATCGGCCGGTTGCGTGCGGTGCGAAGAGTCACGCTGCACCGCGGAACCGTTCGGCGCGCGTTCGGGCGGCCCCGGTCAGCGAGACGGCCGCCGGGCCCGTCTCGCTCACGCGAAGTGCGCCGGCAGACTGAGGGCCTGCGCGTAGGTCACGAGGGCGACCGCGCCGGCGATCAGGGTCGCCACCAGGGCGATGCGGTTGGTCCAAGTCATCGTCGTCTCCATCGGGTTCGCGACTGGGCTCGCGGTGTGATCCCGATGTACGCTCAAGCTTTTGGGTCCGGCGTGTCCCGGAACACCCGCGGTCGCCGGAGCCGCTCGGAACCGTCGCAGCGCGGTTCCCGCAACCGCGTCCGGGCCGCTCCCGATCGCCCGGGAATCGGGAGCGGCGCCCAGTCGGCGCTAGGCGGCTTGCAGCCCCGACGCGCCGTCCTTCGCCACGGCGCGCAGGGCGGCCGGGCGCGCCCGGCAGCGGTCCAGATAGGCATCGAGGGCCGCGCTCGCCGGGAAGGCCGCGCGGCCGAAGCCCAGGGCGCTGCCGATCAGGATGTCGGCGCCGGAGAACCGCGCGCCCATCACGTAGGGGCCGCGCGCCAGGGCGGCTTCCAGGCGGTCGACCACCGCCGCGTGGTTCCGGCGCTTCTGCGGCGATCCCGCGAGCTCACCCGTCAGGCCGGCGAACAGCGCGGGCTCGAACTCGGCGACGTACCAGGCCAGCCACGTCAGGTACGCGCCGCGCTCGGGGGCGCCCACCGCCGGCGCCAGCCCGGCTTCGGGGAACGTCTCCGCCAAGTAGAGCACGATGGCCTGGGACTCGGTGACCAGACCGCCCGCGTGCAGGACGGCCGGGACGCGCTTGTCGGGATGCGGGTTGGCGGCGTCCGGCACGCCCTCGCCCGTCATCGGCCGGAAGATCGAGACCAGCGCGATGGTGTAGGGCACCCCCATCTCCTCCAAGAGCCAGACGATGCGCGAGGAGCGCGATTGCGGGGCGTGGTACAGGGTGATCATGGCGCGGTTCCTGTCGGCACGGCGCGCGGGATGGCCGTGGCGGGAGGACTTGTAGGGACGCCCTGCTGACAGCATTCTGTCAGCAGGAGTCGGTGGATGCGGCGCGCGGACAGGCTGTTTCAGATCATCCAGATCCTGCGCCGCTCGCCGCGCCCGGTGACGGCCGCCGAGATCGCCCGGGAGCTGGAGGTCTCGGTCCGCACGGTCTACCGCGACGTCGCCGACCTCGTCGGCCAGCGCGTGCCGATCGAGGGCGAGGCCGGGTTCGGCTACGTGCTCGGCGCGGCGTTCGACATGCCGCCGCTGATGCTGACGCCCGACGAGATCGAGGCGGCCGTCCTCGGCGCGCAGTGGGTCGCGGGCCGGGGCGAGCCGGTCCTCGCCAAGGCTGCGCGGGACCTCATCGCCAAGATCACTGCCGTGGTGCCCGAGCGCCTGCGCCCGTTCATCGCCGATCCGTCGATCGGCACGCCGACGGCCTTCGCGCAGGCCGCGGACGGGATCGACGTCGCCCGCGCGCGGGCCTGGATCCGCGAGGGGCGCAAGATCCGCATCCAGTACCGCGACGTCCGCGGCGATCCGAGCCGGCGCGTGATCTGGCCGGTGATCGTCGGGTTCTTCGATCAGGCCCGGATGGTGGCGGGCTGGTGCGAGCTGCGCGGGGCGTTCCGGCACTTCCGCACGGACCGGATCACGGACGCCGAGTTCCTGGAGGAGCGGCACGGCCTCCGGCCCGCCGTCCTGCGGGCGCGCTGGAAGCGGAGCCTGCCGGACCGCCAGGAGGCGGCGAACCCCGCCGCGCCGGCCGCGCCGTAGAGGCCGGATGACAGGGCCACGCGGAATGTGACCTGGCGACCCCGGTAGGGCTCGAACCTACGACCTGCCGCTTAGAAGGCGGCGGCCTCACATAGTCACCGCATTTCACGCTATTCAATGTAGCTATGCGAGATTCACCGATTTTGGATGTCGCTCACACGAGGAAGTTGAGCGGACAACCGCGTAGTGTGACAAAATGCTGTGGAACCCGCTCGAATGATGCGTCGCCATGTGACCGTAACCGCGGCTGAAACCACGGACCAATCATGTGCATTCTGGCTGACTCGTTCTGGCCTCCGAGGCAGCGATTGAAGGACTCCTCTCCCACAGAATGTCGCGGCTGCGCTTACTCCCATCGTTCTGCCGACTCCGGCGGCATCTCGGAAGCGGCCTCTCCATCAGCGAAGATTGCGGTTCTGGAGCACGCTAGTGCACAAACGCCAACCAACGTGCCACATCGTCGTTCGTTAACTCAATGTTGATGCTCAAGCAACCACGCCGCCCCTTGTACGTTTTGTCGGCGCCAGCGCACTAGATGCCGCTATTGGGCCACCACAACTTGGGGAGCCGATTGCGACGCTAAGCATAAGTGCAGATCATCTACTCTGGATCAGTTCGATTCATTGAGCGCGACTATATACCCTGCACAGATTACCTCGTCGATCTATGGGTCGGCGGATTAAATCGAGACTAATAACAAACATTATTCAATCCCACCCCACAGGACAACGGACATCTAGTGAGCAGAGTGCAGATAATGAACTACATATTCGTGCGGGTATAGTACTGTGTGAGTTTGCGGCGAAGATCAGCCTCGTAGGGCAACGTGCGGATCTTGCTATGGTCGAAGAGCGGCAAAATAGGTTCCTGCTCGTTCAAACTCCTGAGCACGAACCGGCATTTTTCCAGTGCCCAGTGACGGCTGTGTGGGGGGCCATCAGCCCAGGCCTTTTTATAGCCCTCAAGAGCATGCTTTCGCGCCATATCGCGCTGGCCGAGTGCCAGGTAAAGCGTTGCAAGCGCCGCGCGCGGAGGATTGCGTTCGGCCGAGGCTGCAGCATCCTCAGCGGACGCACGGTCACCTAAACTTAGGAGCGACAAACCGCGCATGACTTCTGAATACTCGTCGCTTATCCCGACCTCGCGGGCCATCTCTAAGGCGCGATCGAAAGATTGCACAGCTGCAGTGTCATGGTGTTGATCCTGAAACCACTGCCCCTGCAAGAGAAAGAGATACCGCTCGTTGCTCCGCCAGCGTCCCGCCCGGGCGCGATGGAAAGCACCTTCGAACCAAGCAGTGGTGAGCTTGCCTTCGTGATACAAAAGTTCGCCCTCAATAACCATTCTGGCTACATCGAGCTGCTCACAACAATAATCCCCCTTTAAATCAGCAGAGAATTTTTCCCAGAGCATCCTCGCATCCGAAATATCACCCCGATCAATCATAAAATCGACCTCGATAAGATAGCAGTGGAGCATTTGGTGCCGATCTTCGATAACCGAGACAATTTCTTTACTTAGATCAAGCACCCTCTGAACACTCGCAACAGCACCTAATTGGTCTAGTACCTTAGAGTGATTATGGAGCATGGTAGTATGATTTCTTGACAATCTCTCTCCACGCAAATCTTCGATTTGGAACACGATTTGCGCCTCGGCATCGGCGTACCTACCAATTTCCCACAGCGCATGCGTAACCGTAGGCGCGATTCTGCCTCGTTCTCCGACCGTCACTGGCGGTGCTTGCCAGCCATTCGGAAACCAAGGTCTTAACAGCGCAAGGAGTAAGTCTGAGCGCTCAAGACGACGAAGCGCCTTTTCTAAATTGCTCAGGGCGGACCAAGCAGCATCAAGCTTATTAGCCAGTATGAGTGCCTGAACCACTTGCAGCGAGTTGGATAGCTCGGACACAGAGGTAACGCTAGTGTAAGCTGGCTCTGGCTTAGACGCGAAATAATCCGCCACGCGCTGGCCAGCATGGCTGCGGGCGTCCTCGCCCAGACAGTCAACCGCGTAGCCTCGCACGACCGGATGCAGGTCAACGGTGCCATTATGGCGATCGAGTTGCACTAAGCCGCGCAATTCCAAGTCGTTCAGCGTAGCATGGAGCCAAGTTGAAGCAATGAAAATGGCCGGAGATTGCCTCCAAGCGGCCAATTTAGCCTGGTACGCCTCAAATTCTGAGCAGGCAGCATTGTAGGACCGCCGGAATTCCGCCCTTCGTGTCCCAGGCTTTCGCTTAGCGGAGCGTCGGGAACTCTTCGGATCTCCGGCGTCAGATTGAAATAAGAAGGGATAGTCGTAACCTAACTCGCTGCGTGGGTCTGATACTGCTTCCGGTGGGTCGGGCCGTTTTGGGTTCAGCGCTTCCAAAACGTCGAGCCCCACTGCACCGCTTAGCATCCCTAATCTTGCCATCAGGGCGCGGGCGTCCAAATCTAGTGCGTCAAAGGCTTGTTTCAAAATATGGTTTTGTCGTTGCTTAAGCTCTGGATCGGCAAGGTTGATTGCGCCGCCGCCGCGGGGATCGTTCATCCAGTCGTCGAAGTTCATTCCCGCCCACAGCGCATTTCGCACCAAGCCGGCGATGAACCCCACTACAAGCGGATGGCCTCCAACCGTTTCCTGCAGATAGCGCTGCATCCGCTTACTATCGCCCGTAATACCTGCTTGGCGCATCATTGCAGCTGCATCGCCGGGCGCGAGACCACGTAAGACCTCGTGGCGCACGCCGGCTCGCGGCGCAGAGCCCGTCCACAACGCGTGCGGCATCAAGCGAGAAGTTATGAGTATCCGCGACGGGCCAGAAGCCGTTAATTGCCGTAGCAAATAGTCATCGTTGGGACGAATGCAGTCAGATGGCTTGATGCGGCGCTCCCCGAGAGATTGTTCGATATCTTCGTCTCGCGCCTGGGCGGCGTCGGCGCGGTGATAGGCTGCAAGCACACGTTCCAAGCCATCAAGCACCAGAAGCCACGACTTTTTCTGTACTTCGAGCAGAAATTCTTCAATAACTTCGTCTTCGGTCAGGCTGCGCACCGTCCCGGGCGCCCTCTGGGTCATGTAGGCGACGGCGGTTACTACAAATTCAAGCATATCCGCGCCACGTTCGTAGAAGCTATACCAAAATCGTCCTGCCCACGGTATGTTGAGTCTCGCCACATGTGTGTTGACCCAATGCCAAGTGAGCATGCTCTTACCCATACCCCCGATGGCTTCTAAGACAAGGACAGGGTCGTTGCCGCAAGACCATTTGTCTAGCAGAGCGATTTCATGCTGCCGTCCTTCAAAAGCGTGGCCTGCAGTGTAGCGGGGTCTTGCCACGAGCATAGGAGGCGGTGAGAGGAGACCTACGGTGGAAGGATGCCTTATAGCGTCGCGCGGAGGTGCGAGCTGAAGATCTTTTACAACAATCGCGAGCCGGGCGAGGCACTGTGTCAGAGAGCTCTTGACATCTTTTGGATCGCCAAATTTACAGTTGATCCTTTTACGGTCTCGTGCTCGAGCCCGAAAGGCTAAGAGTTTATCTTGATTCGACGCCTCCTTCAGCACGTCAGATGGACGAGCTAGGACGTCAGCGTCCTGCAGGAACACGCAAATTGGTAGACCCAGTTCTTCGGCGCGCCGAAATTCTAGTTCAGTCACGGAGAGCTTTTGTGGATTAAGATCTACATCTTCGATCACTTGCCCATACCGGTAGTGGCTGATCAGCACCACATAGATGTCAGCTTCTTCGACCATCTCCATCGAATTTTCAATGATGCCGCGATCGGGCATCGCTGGGCTAACTTCCATGAGCAGCGGTAGCATCTTCTGCCCGAGAATGGCATCTCGCGCAGCCTCTCGTTCCGCGGTTAAGTCGCTGAATGTGCTGGACAACATGACTTTGAGAACGTGATCCGACTTGCGCATCCGGCCTGCCTCGCTACCAACAATCCACTTGCCATCGATAGGTGCGAGCGTCCAGTCCTAGCGACGTTAACACGTTCGTGGAGGATACACGTGAGCCTATCAAAGCGAGACCATCTCGATCCCGATTATGGCCCCAAACGGATCCTCTCAATCGACGGGGGCGGAGTACGAGGAATGCTCACGCTGCAGTTCCTCAAGCGTGTCGAAATTGAGGTCAGAAAACGGCTTGGCGACGGAGCACTACTTTGTGATTATTTTGACTTAATCGGCGGGACTTCAACTGGGTCAATTATAGCGGCTGGGCTTGCGTGCGGCATGACAGTGGGCAGGCTTGAAGCGCTATACGAGAATATCAGCGCGGATGTTTTCCGCACCGGAGGATTTACGAGGCTTTTACCCAATCAATTTCAGGGCAAACTTGCACCAAAATTTCCCACTGAACCCTTACAACATTTTCTCGATCAAGAACTTGGCGCAGATACGACGCTCGATAGCGATAAAATCCGTACTGGCTTAATGATCATGACCAAACGTCTTGATACGGGTAGTCCATGGCCCCTACACAACGGCGGTCGGGGGGCGTTCGCAGAGCAAGACGGGAAGCTGCGTCTCACTCAGATCATTCGTGCGAGCACGGCTGCCCCAACTTACTTCGCCCCTGAAAAAGTTCGCATCGCATCTCGGGGTGGCGATACCATAGACGGTGCATTCGTCGATGGCGGAGTAACTCCATTCAATGATCCCGCTTGGCAGCTCTTGATGCTGGCGACACTTCAGGGACACGGCTTTCAATGGCGGACCGGGCGAAACGAGCTTCTTATCATTTCCATTGGCACTGGACATTTTTCTAAGCAGCGCAACACCGATGATATAATTTCTAGCATCGCCGCAACGCAGGGAATAATTGCACTGCAAACATTGATGGACGACTGCGGACGGATAAATCGCGCCACACTACAGTGGATGACGCACTGCCTCACGCCCTCAATGATCGATCGAGCCGTTGGTGACATGAGGCTTGACAGTACATCAGGCCCTCAACTAGCAACCTATGTTCGTTACAACATTTTATTGGAGCAGAACTGGCTCAGGGCGGAACTCGATAGAAAGATATCGAATGATGAAATTGATGCGATTTGCAGAATGGACGATCCTGCAAACCTCCATACCCTCGCCGAGCTTGGACAAAAGGCAGCAGAAAAGTTTGTCAAACCAAATCACATGCCTGCAGCATTCGACTTCGTCAGACGTCCGATGTCGTTGTAACCCGCTGGCGCGGTACCAGGCCAGGAGTTCGCGTTCGAGCTCCGGATGCGTCCTTGTACCTCGCTCGCCTGCTCGGTCAGGGCGCCGATCACCTTGATGGCGAACTCCGGGACCTCGCGCTCCTCACCGGCGGCTGCACGCCGAAGGCCAGGGCGTGTGTAATTCCCTTCGGGAGGTCGATACTGAACTTGGCCAGGAGTCCGCAAATCATGTTGGCCAGCTGCGCGCGCTGACGGGCTCGAAGATCGCACTTTCGGTGCAGAGACATCGCCGCCTGCTGCTCGACGGGTTTGATCGGCACGAAGCGCATGGTCGGCCGTGTGGCCGTCTCGCGGATCGCCTTGGCGTCCGCCGCATCGGTCTTGCCGCGCTTCACGTAATGCTTGACGTAGGCCAGCGGCATCAGCCGCACCGCGTGTCCGAGGGCAGTGAGTTCGCGCGCCCAACGATGGCGCCTGCCGCAAGCTTCCATGCCGGTCAGGCACGGCGGCAGCTTGCGGAAGAATGGCCTCACCTACACCCGCCTCAGAGCGCTTCGAACGAGGACCTCGCCCGTACAGTTTTCGACGTGCACTCGAAAGACGTTCTTGGCGAGGTCGAGCCCGACGGTCGTGATCTCCATCGTAGTGGCTCCAATCTCATGCTGCGCGACAGCACCCTCTTGGCGTTGCTGGGCCAGAAGCGGGAGCCATCCATGCCATCTGCTTAGCCGCAGCTTGAATCCTGCAGCGAAAGAGCCGCTACTGGCCACTGTCCGCCGCTTAAATGGGCAAACATGCCTTGACCGCCGCACTCGATATGCCGTCCGAGAGACAAACCGCGGAGCGCGAACCCCGTATGTCGGGGGCGGGGCATATTAGGAATCCAATGCGAAGCGAGCCTGTTTTCCGGATTTAACACCAGTGAAAACAAATTCCTTGCCAATATCGCATGAGCACGTTCTGTTGCGGCCACTCACGGAGGCAACATAACATGAGTCCACCGGCGATCACGAGTCGCATTTATATGTGTGCGTCCGACTGCGATCTGAATAGAATTACAAGACTAGAGAAGACGGCCATTTACATAATTGGCTACGCCTCCGGACGCGGATTCATAGCTTTGAATCCCCATCCAATTATCTGCATGGAAGACTGCAAAGGAACTCTCATCATAACTTGGTCGAGCATTTATGCACAATACAAGCTTTTAAATGTCTCAGCCGAGGCCTGGCGATTAGTTGGTCGCGAACTTGAAACTAACGTGATCCATAGAATAGAAACTCGCGATGTGACTGGCTAGAGCATGCCAGACGGCATAGATCGGTACACGACTCGCGTTCTGAGCAAGAGAGCCAAAAGAAACGTAGTGTCGCTAAGCTTTACCTTAAGCTGAAGTGCGCGCAGGGCTGGATACGTACGTATTGTTGGCTGTTGCGCAATAGCGGTGATTTCGGCCTTATAGCTCCACGATTCATATGCGGCTGGGTGGGGTTGCATTCAGGGTTTTCCATCCTGGAATATGTAGCTTGGTCTACGGTTAGATAGAAGACGTAGGCTTACACCGAAGAGTCGGCGGACTGGAAATCCGTCATACGCGGCGCACATCGCCCCCGGCATCGGATCGTATCTCGAACATGGCTTAGCCACGAGCGAGGTGCGTCTGAATGCCCAGCGCCTTCGACGTCCTTGCCCGAATTTGTACGGGTGCACGATGTCGGACGAATGGATTCATAATCCCGAGCCACTTCTGGCGATCAAGCAAGCCTCTGGAAAGCTCGGCGTCCATTATTGGATGCTGCTGCGACTCGTTAACGAAGGCAAAATCCCGTCATATACATTTGGAAATTCCCGAAAGAGAGTTTACCTGTCGGAAGTTAGGGCATTTATCCAGGCCTCCCAACAGGGAGGTTTGCGATGAGGCCCGAGTTGTTTCGAACGCTCGCTCCATTGTACTGGGACTGCGGCTTCCGCGTCCTCCCGCTTGAGCCGCGAACCAAGCGGCCTGCGCAGGAGCTCAAGGGATGGCCCGGCTTCGCCTCTAGCCCGCTCAGCGCCGACAAGCGCGCCGAGTTCATCAATCGCTACCCAGATCGCGGCCTCGGCATCCTCACAGGTACCGAGCTATCGGACGGGTATCGTCTCGGCGCGATCGATGTCGATCAGGATGCGTTAGTAGCGGCCGTGCAGGTCGTCCTCGGCGCCGCTTCCTGCGCCAAGCGCGGCAAGAAGGGCCTCACGATCTTCGTCCGCTACGATGAAGATCTGAAGTCCACCAAGATCGTGGATGCGTCGGGCGGGGGCGCTATTGACGTGCTACTCGGCGCGAAGTTCTCGGTCCTGCCACCGTCAATCCATCCCGAGACAGGTACGCCATACGCCTGGATTGGCTCGGCGCTCCTAGACATCGAACTCGCGGCGCTACCAATCATCGGTCGCGAGACGCTGCGGCTGCTGAGGACGGTGATTGGGTCGCCACACGCGCAGGTGATCACGTCGGGAATCGGTACACACGATGCCGGTGTCGCATTTGCGGCGCAGCTCGTGGCGCACGGATGCGAGGACGATCAGATTACCGGGATTGTTACCGCGCTGCTGCCGGCTGGCTACGATGGTAACTCGCTGGCTGAACTCCCGGGCTGGATCGAGAGCGCCCGCGAGAAGGGGTTTGCGGACACCGTGAGAGGAGGTGCCGGCGGTGGGAAGCGTGAAAACCCGACACCGGCCGATAGTGTGCTGGCGGCGCTCACCGAATTGGGCGTGGATCTGTTCCATGATGAGCGCAAGCGCGGCTTCATCTCCGTCCCGACGGAGGCCGGCGGCATCCTCACCTACCCTGTCAACTCGTCGATGGCTGCGGCGGTACTCCGGCAGGTGTTCTATCGGTTGACTGGCAAGGCTCTGAAGGACGCGGCCCTGTCCGACATTGCAGCGGTCCTCAGCGCACGTGCGATCTTCGACGGTCGATGCGAGAAGATCTGGAGCCGCATTGGCCGACAGGGCACCGACGTACTCGTCGACCTGGGCAGACCGGACGGTCGCATCGTGCTCATAACGGGCGGCGGCTACCAGATCCTCGCTCGCAGTCCAGTGCGCTTCATCCGAACGCCCGGGATGCTGGAATTACCGGAGCCGGTCCCAGGCGGCCGGATAGAGGAGTTGCGTGACCTGCTCGCGTTGCCGGACGAGACCTACAACCTCGTCCTGGCGTTCCTCATCAACGTCCTAAGACCGGGCGGCCCCTACCTCTGCCTGCTCATCGAAGGGGAGCAGGGCAGTGGAAAGAGCTTTCTCAGCTCGGTCTTGCGCAGGCTTATCGACCCGAACCAAGCCGAGAAACTCCGCCTCCCGGAGAACGAGCGCGACCTGATGGTGCTAGCCGACGCCCTGTTCATGCTGGTGTTCGACAACTCTTCGGGCATGAGCGCGAACGTGTCGGATGCCTTGTGCTCTCTCGCGACAGGCAGCGGGTACGCCAGTCGGAAGCTCTACACTGATGGTGAGCTGTATATGATGAACGCCACGCGGCCATTCATCATCAACGGCATCAGCGACGTTGCGACCAAGTCCGATCTGATCGAGCGCGTCATACCGGTGAAGCTCGTCCGGATGGAGGACAATACGAGACGGACCGAAGGTGACATGAACGCTGCCCTGGAGGCGCTTCGCCCAAGGCTTCTTGGTGCCATCTACGACGTCATTGCCTGCGCGATCCGCAACGAGGCCGTTACCGCCACCCCTTCCGGCGTTCGCATGATCGATGCCGCCCGATGGTTGGCGGCCGCTGAGCCCGCGACCGGCCTGCCAACGGGCACAATCGTCGAGGCGCTGATGCAATGCCAGAACGAGCGGATCATTGAGCGGACCAACAACGATCCAGTCGTGGTCGCGCTGAGAACGACTCTGGAGGAGGGACGCTTCGAGGGCACGATTGCGGGACTACTAGAAACGATTAAGCCGGATTATCCGCCCAGGTTCTTCCCGGATACACCTCTCAAACTATCGAAGCATATGGACAAGATCAGGACGGGCCTCAAGCTCATTGGCATCCATTACGAACGCGGCCAGCGCAGCAATAAGGGCCAAACGATCCGCGTCTGGTTAGATGGACAAGAGAACGATGCGCCTGCACCGCCAAGGAGAAAATTGAACTTTGGCCCGCCCGATGCACCAAATTACTGATCACCGGTGCAGGGAGTGACGATAGTGTAGGTCGACACCCCTTCTCCTAAAAAATGGGAAGGGGGGAGGGAGCCCCCCTCTCCCCTAGAGCGTCGAGGCGCGAGGATCACCGGCTGTGTACACGACCTGCACGCCTACACGTTGAAAGCCGACCTGCCGCTTCGCGGGCGTTAAGTTACGACCTGCGAAGCTCAACCCGCTGTATTCCCGATGTCAGCGGAATACGACGAGTCGTATTTCCCACCGCTTGACGGGCATGCCTCGGAACTGTGGTTCCATCTGTGGTTACGAGCGAGTCCGCCAAAAGGTCTCGGGACGATATCTGACTAACGCTAGTCGCGCGCCGTTCGTTAACCGCGCCCCCGTCCGAACAATTGCTCCTCCTGCAACCGCATGTTTTTCTTTTCAAATATCACGTGGAGCGTTCTTCATGCCGTCGAAGCCCTTCAACATCAGCCTCACGAAGCGCGATCGGCAGCGTAAGCTCCGCTCCGGTGAGATCGTCGTGAATACCCGCTGGGTCCTGAACTACTCGGACCCTAAATCCGGTCAGCGCACGCAGCTGTTCTTCGTCCGCCAGAAGGACGCCATAGCCAAGCGCAATGAGATTCAGGCCGCCGTCGAGGCACGCTCCTACGTCCCTGACCGCGACGCCATCACAGTCGCTGACGCGGTGCGGCGCTGGCTCGATGGCCGACGCGATGACGTGAAAGGCCGGACCTTGTTCGGATACGAACAGGGCGCACGCTATATTACTGGGCCGCTCTTAGTCTCGGCGACACCTACCCAGCGCCGCATCTTTACCGAGACTGGTCTCGTGCCGGAGGGCGCGTCACTCGCTCCGATGCTCGGCGCGACGAAGGTCACTCGTCTCGGGACCGGCGACATCCGCGCCTGGCACAAGCTTCTCGTGCGGGAGGTCGGATCGTCCACTGCGGCGCGAGCGAAGAAGTACCTGGGCAGCGCGCTCGCGCTAGCGGCGGAGGATCTCGGCATCCGGCCACCAACGATGCCGACCCGGCTGAAAGCCGCGCCGCGCGTGCGCAAGACCATCCTCACGCCCGCACAGATCGCGGCTGTCCTGACCGTCGCCGAGGCTGATGCAGAACGCGGCCCATATGTCGCCTTCCCGTTTCTTGCCGGTACTCGGCCCAGCGAACAGCTCGCGCTGCTGTGGGAGGATGTCGACTTCGAGCGGAACGTCATACGCATCAGACGAATGCAGGAGATGGACGGCCGGCAGTGTGAAGTCACGAAGACGGACGCCGGGCGGCGGGATATCCCTATGTCGGCGCGGCTGCGCGCGCTGCTAGTCTCGTGGCAGGAGATCTGCCCCCGACGCGAAGGCGAACCGCACCGCGTATTCCCGGGTCTCGGAAAGCGGCAGGCGTGGCCGCTGCCGCGGGTCAGGGGTGGTGGCATCCTGTTGTACGCCAACTTCAGGACTCGGATGTGGGCGCCGCTGCTGAAGCGGGCAGGCATTCCATATGTCACTCCTCATTCCGCGCGGCACGCGTTCATCTCGATCCTTCAGGCCGAGGGCATCGAAGTGGGTCTCGTGGCGAAAATTGCCGGCCACAAGAGTCCGGCTGTGACCCTGTCCCATTACACGCAGGCCGTTCGGGGCGGAGAAGCCGCCTCAATCGCGATTGACCGGGCTTTCGCCGCATAGTGGAGGTTTTCACGCGCGTAGTGCCTCTAATATTGCATCTTTGCTCGCCGCCACACGGATTGTGTAGGTGGGCAGCGTGCCTAGGCGCCGCGTAAAGAAATTTAAAATCGATAGCGCAAGCAACTGATAGTATTCATGCGTTAACTGCGCCAGAACTTATCGAATTGCTCTCGACCATCGCGCATGTTTTCCTACTCTGGCACAACTTTCCGGACAAAGAGACACGACAATGCCGAGCAGCGCCCTCCACGAGACCTCCGCCGCAGCTGCTGGAGCTGGGCTCAGTAGCCGCCGTCTCGCTGCCGCACATATTGAGGCCGCCCGTCAGCACGCGGCTGCTGCCGACGCTCACGCGCTTGCCGTAGAAATGCATTACGAGGCCCGCGAACCGGGTGACGAGACCATCCCGGACCGGCAGCAGGACGCTGAAAAAGCCAGCGCTGATGCGGCGACGCAGACCGACACTGCCGCGGAAGCGACCGAAGCAACGGGCATGGTGTTGAGTGCAGCGCGTGACGCGGGTCGCGAGGCGGGCGAGGCGGTTCGGCTGGCTGAGGATGGTGAGGATCCGCGCGACTCCCACGCAGCAGCAGCACAGCACCACGCGGCGGCAGCCAAGCGACACGCCAGAGTTGCTAATGCCGCCGCCCCGGGCAGTGCGGAGGCCAAGGAGGCCCGCGCCGAGGCGGAGAGTGCCGCGGTGCGAGCGGAAGACGCCGCAGCGGCGCAATGAGAACTTGTGATCCCTTCCTGGCCTTCCGCCTTGCCGTCTTGAATGTCGAATTAGAAGGAGGGAATGGACGCTGACAGCGCCGGTGATCTACCCCATGATCACATGCCGCTGAAGTTGCGACCGGATTACGAACGCCACCCGGCTACGCATCTAAGGATGCGCGCTTTGTATCCGAAAGCTGCATGGAAGCCGGTTGCCTTAGCCGCGAAGGCGCTACCGGCCAGTTGCCCGTTCGATCCGGCCATTACTCGACCCACTTGTAGCGCTCTTTCAACTTGCTCATCTGCGCGAAGGTTAGCACGCCGGCGTTCTGTAGCTGGCCGATCACTAGGCCAGGCGCGATACCCTGATCAGCAGCGAAAGCCACCACCTCCGCCTGCGTGCCGCCGAACGAAGCGATGAACCGCTGCAGCGCAACCTGCGGAATCAGAAAGTTCGCGGCCCACTGGTTCGCCTCGTCCTCCTCTGGCCCCTGGCCACCAAACCCATTGCCGTCAAGGAAGACCGTTTTGCGGCTGTGGAGCAGGAGATGGGCCGCCTCGTGAAAAAAGGTGAACCAGAAGTGGTCGTTGGCAAGATGTCGCAAGCTTTGCTGGATGAGTGCTTTCCGCGGCGACAGCCAGCGCGAGATGCCGCTCAGCGCAATGTCTGGCAGCGCCCTGACGATCACGAAGGCGACGCCCGCCTGCGCGCACGCCGCCGTCAGGAGTGGCAGCGCCTCGGCCAACGGCTTCAGGGTGAGTGTGCGGGCCTCGCGCAAGACGTCGAGGAACTTGGCCCTATTATAGTCCAAGCAATTAATCTCCGCCGCCGCCATCTCGCCTAGGCGAAGCCAAGCCATCAGCGATTCCTCATGGCTGTCGTAGGACGGCGAGTGCCGGAACGAGACTGTGGCCATGTCCTCGAATCGCTGCCGGCACGCCTCGACGCTGCCGACTCCGAAGAAGATCAACAGCTGCCGGACGTCGTCCGCGGCGTCCCCGGCGTGGCCGATAGCGCCACGGCGGCGCAGTTCGGCCAAGGGGAACCGCCGCGCCCAGGGTGCCTGCTTGGCAAGCTTCTTCTCGTCCTCGGCCTCGGCGAGCCGCAGCCTATAATGCGCCTCCATCGCCAGCCACACGTCGGCCTCCATCCCGAGCACCCGCTCGAACTGCATGGCCGTCTCCGGCTCGATCGGCGCCTTGCCAGCAATGATCTCAACGATCAGCTTGGCAGAGCGGCCACAGCGTCGCGAGAACTCGCGCGCCGAGATGCCAAGCCCGTCCAAGTATTCGTCCAGAAGGCGCCCTGGCGGGACGCCATAGTCTGGCCGGTAGTCGCGGCTCTCGGCCGACATCAGTCAGCGGCCCCGTGCACCGCGGGCGATTCATTCGACACCCAGCACCTCGATCTCGTCGACCAGACCTTCATCAATATCGTTTTCCTCCCCCGTCCGGCCACCAATGCTGGGTGCTGCAAACAGGAGTCTGCGTGAAGGCGCGAGATTGACCGCGAACCGCCCCTGACCGCGATCTATCACGCAAAGCATTATCGGCGGCTTTCTCGGCACCCGGCCGAGGTCCTGCGCCGCTGATAGCACCGCGAGCCGCGTGGCGATCCGCTCCGCGAGAAGGGGTCCATATATCTTCTCTAGCCGCTCGTACTCATTGAACATGCGCCGAGTCGCCTCATCCCGGAACCGGATCCGCAACAGACCCTCACCGATTTTGTGTTACGTGGTAGGAAACACATTTGTTGACTCCCCTCAAGATCGGAGTCAGCATCGCGAGACCTTCGGACGTACGCATCCTGCCTACGCGACGCCCGGCCATCGGGAGTCCGCCATGCACATCATCAGATTCTTCCCCATCGGTAACGGGGATTGCTGCCTCATCCAGCTCGAGAACGGCCGCTGGATCTTGTTCGACTTCGCCGACATGCGAAACCCGAATGACCCCAATGACAAGCGTTGCGACCTCGAGAAAGAATTGCGTGAGGCGCTCGGCGACCACAAGGTCATCGACGTGGTAGCCTTCACCCATCTCGATACCGACCACTGCAAGCGGGCCAAGGAGGTATTCGAGCTCGACCATGCCGACAAGTACAGGGGCGGCGACCGAATCAAGATCAAGTCCCTCTGGGTGCCGGCGTCGGCTGTGCTTGAGGAGGGCCTGAAGGGCCAGGCTCGGACGTTGCGTGCCGAAGCCCGGCACCGCTTCAAAGAGGGTAAGGGGATCAGGGTGTTCTCCCGCCCGGACAAACTCGATCAGTTCCTGCTTGACCGCGACATCGATCCGGCCACGCGCCGCAACCTTATCAGCGACGCCGGTACCCTCTGCCCCGAGTTCAACCTGGTGGCCGACGGGGTCGAGTTCTTCGTCCACTCGCCCTTCGCCGAGCGCGTCGGCGAGGAGATCGTGATGCGCAACGACTCGGCCCTGTTCATGCAGGCGCTATTCGAGGTGGCCGGCCGGCACACGCGTATGATCCTTTCGGCCGACGTCGGGCACGAGGTGATTGACGACATCGTCCGCATCACCCAGCACTACGGCAACGGTTGCCGCCTCGAATGGGACATCAACAACGTCCCGCACCACTCCAGTTACCGCTCGCTTGCCGCCGAGAAGGGCGAGGGTGTGACCGAGCCGGAGGAACGGCTCGCATGGCTCTACGAGGGCGCAGGCCAACGGGGCGGCCTGCTGGTCTCGACCAGCGATCCGATCCCAGCTGCGGTGACCGAGCAGCCGCCGCACCGCGAAGCCGCCGCATACTATAAGCGAGTCGCCCGCGATCTGGACGGCAGTTACCTGGTGACGATGGAACACCCGTCGGCGATCGCGCCCAAGCCGCTAGTGATCGAGATCGGCGAGCGCGGCCACATGGTGCGGAAGTTCGCAGGCGGCGCGGCCTCCGTGATCCGCAACGCGGCGCCGAGGGCCGGATGAGCAGCCCGCGCTTCGCCTCGGCCCGCGCTCAGGCGCTCGCCGACTATCTGGAGGGAGCAGCTGACTACCCGTTTGCGCGGCTGACCGATTCAACGTCCGAAGGCGGACTTGACTTGGTCGGCATTGTGGTCGAGCCCGAGCTGCCTCAGCACCGCGCCGTGCCGATCGACGCCGAGGAGCCGGTCCGGATTGCATTTCGTGCCGACGACGCGCTGCCACCGGCCGTGTTCTCTGCGCGCGACGACTTCCCGCTCAACCTTGTGCATACGACCCAGGAAAGCGAGGCCGCAGGCCGTGGCCTATGCATTTGGGAGGAGGGCTGGGCCGACCTGCGGCGCGGTCTCACTCCGCAGGCACTGGTGGAGCGGATCCGCGATTGGTTCGCACGGACGGCCCGGGGCGAGATCCACCAGGAGGGCCAGGCGGTCGAACCCCTCATTTCCGCGACTGCCGATACGCTCGTCCTGCCGCCCGGCCCGCTGCCGCCGAAGTGGCGCATCGTCCACACTCTCGAGCACCGTGGCGGCTACGTCGTCGCGCTGGGCGATGCGCCAGCGGCTAAGACCCGACCCTACGCCGTTTTCGCCATGACGCTGGCGACCCAGGTACACGGCGCCCTGCGCAGCGCGCCCTCGAACTTGGAGGAATTGCTCGCGGCCGTCGAGGCGCTCGGGGGCGACCTGCTGCAGGCGTTGGGCGATTGGCTGGTCGACCCGGCCCAACTTGCCACCCCTAGCCTCCAGATCCTAATGATCGTCGCGATCCCGATGGCCAAACAGGTCGGCGGGCCGGTCGAGGGGTGGGAGACGTGGGCCTTTATGGCCCTTCCTCCGCTAAGCGAATTGGGCGGACGGCTCGGCCGCACGCTCTACGAGGCCGGCGCGTTGGCACCGCGGATCGGGCGCGGCCCGATCGATGCTGCCGGTGTCGAGCTGATGCGCTGGCGCGTGGTGCGGCGGCTCGACCGAGCCTCCGCACGGGCGCATTCGGGCCGGGGCGACGCTGCCGACCTATCGCTTGTTGCGGTCGGCGCCGGCGCGATCGGCTCGAACGTGATTGTCGCCACGGCGCGGGCTGGGATCGGGACTTGGACGGTGATCGACGACGACGTCGTCCTGCCCCACAATACGGTCAGGCAGGCCCAGGGCGACGCGGACGTCGGCCAGTTCAAGGCCACCAGCACTACCCGACTGGGCCAAGGCCTCCTCGCCGAACCGACTGTCGAAGCGATCGTCGCAAACGTGCTGGCGCCCGGAGACAAGGACGCCGATGTTGCGCACGCGCTCGCTGGCGCTAACGTAGTGGTCGACTTCAGCGCGTCCCCTGCTGTGCTTGGGGCCCTGGCCGACCAAGGCGCCAGCCGCGTCGTCAGTATGTTCTTCGGCCCGGACGGGCGCGACCTAGTGGTTCTGGCCGAAGGCGGCGACCGCGCCCTTCGCATCGACGAGATCGAGGCCCAGTATTACCTCGCTGCCGCCACTGATCCCGCCCTCGCTGACCACCTCGGCACTGCCAGGATCGACTTTGTCCGCTACGGCAACGCCTGCCAGGACCTGTCGCGGCCGCTGCCGCCGTGGCAGGTCCATGCCCTCTGCGGGCTGGCCAGCGGCCGGCTTCTGATGTTGGCCGGCGACCTCGCGCCCAGCGCTGGAGTCTGGCGACTGGACCCAGCGACGGGGGCGATCGCCGCGATCGGCGTGCCGGCCGAACCAGTGAGCAGGCTTGAAGCCGACGGCATCCGGGTGACGGTCTCGTACCGTGCCATGCGCCGGATGACCGAGCTGCGGAGCGCCGCGCTGCCCAATGAGACTGGCGGTGTGTTGATCGGAAGCTTCGACCTATCCCGCGGCGTTGCCCATATCGTGGATGCCTTGCCGGCGCCGCCGGACAGCCGCCAGGCGCCAACCTTTTTCATCCGCGGCAGGAAGGACCTCGGTCCGACCGTCGACGCTCTCGCCACGGGATCGGCTGGCGCGCTCGGCTACTTGGGTGAGTGGCACGCGCATCCGCCGGTTGCGGCGGTGCGTCCCAGCCCGGACGACGAGGAGGTCTGGCAGCACCTTGACCGCCATATCGGCCCGACGGGCACCCCTTACATGATGGCGATCGTCGGCGACGGCGCCGCCTTCGTGAGGATCGGCTGGCGGCCACGCGGCGGCTTCGAGAGCGAGGTGCGCCTTGATGGGGACTAACCGCCTTCCCCTTGCGGCTGATGCCCGGATTGCGCTCGCATTATCCGGCGGCGGCAGCCGGGCCGCCGCGTTCCACCTCGGCACCCTGCGGGCGTTGCGCGCGACCGGCTTGCTCGACCGAGTCGCGACCATCTCGGCGGTCTCAGGCGGCAGCGTCTTGGCCGCACTGTATTGCTCCTGTCCGGGAGATTTCGATGCCTTCGAGGGAAAGGTCTACAGGGCCCTCGCACGCGGGTTCGTCACACCCGCCCTACTAAAGGCCGTGACAACCGCTGAGGGACTCAAGGCTGCCGCCAACGCCGTGCCGATCGCGGTGGACCGGCTGGCCGCCTTCGCGGTCCGCCAGACGTTCGGCCGGATCGCACCGCGCCGCGTCGCGCGGATCGGCTGGCTGGCTGAATCGCCGGTCATCCGGCGGGCGAGCCGGACGACGATCCTGCAGCGTGTGTTCAGTGACCTCCTCGACGGCGCGATGCTGACCGAGCTTAGGTCGGACCGGCCCAAGCTGATCGTCGTCGCCTGTGAACTTCGAACGAAGTCAGCTTTCTATTTCGCTAAGGACGGGATGAGCACGTGGCACCTCGGCGTCGCCGATCCAGCCAGTGTCGAGGTTGCAGAGGCCGTGGCGGCCTCTGCAGCATATCCTGCCTTCCTGCCGGCGCTCGACAAGGTGATGACTTTCGAGAAACAGGGCGCTTCGGCCCCGATGCGGGTCATCCTCACGGACGGGGGGGTCTACGACAACCTGGGTCTCGCCCCCTTCTGGCCCGATCGAGATCCCGCGATCAGCCGCCATGTCGAGCAGCATGACCTCGTCGTTGCCAGTCGAGCCGGCTACGCGCTCCACCAATCGCCCGCGGCCAGCCTCTGGCCATCCCGCATGCGAGCGGTCGTCGATGGCATCCATGCCCGTGCGCAGAACTTGGCGGTGAGCCGGGCCTTCGATCTTCAGCGCGCCGGTTGCTGGCGCTTCATACTTCCCTACCTCGACCAAAATGACGCAGCCTTGGCATGCCCACCCAGTGACCTGATCGGCCGCGACCGGGTGAAGGACTACCCAACGGATTTTTCGCCGATGCCGGAGGAGATGATTCGGCTGCTTTCTGGCCGCGGCGAGCAATTGACCAAAGCGCTGATCGACGAGCACCTGTCGGGGGACGCTGGAACCGCTGGTAATGGTCGTCCTGCCGCGGCTGGTTTCGTGAGCCCATCGACGGGGTCGGCGATGGAGAGGATTTGATGACGCCCTGCAACCAGCCGCAGCCGAATCGAACCAGCGCGGCGAGCAACTCGTGCGGGAATGCGACGACGAGCGCTACGAGTTCTAAGCCGACATCGATCTCGGGGCCGGCCAGGCGACAACAGATCTCGTCGCCGACCTAATGGCGTTCCTGAATGCCGACCTGGGCCATATCGTCGTCCTGCAGCGAGGCTGAGACGCGATCCGTGGAAGAAGTCCCTTACCGACGAGACGCCCGCGACCTGGTGGCGCCCCATCTGTGAGAAACCCTGATTGCAACCCCACGGTAACCGCGGCCGACGGAGGTCCTTTCAAGCTGCGGTCAACCGCTCAGACCCTTCGCTCTTTCAAAGGGAGATAAACTGGCGACTCCGGTTGGATTCGAACCAACGACCTGCCGCTTAGAAGGCGGCTGCTCTATCCAGCTGAGCTACGGAGTCGGGGCCAGGCGGCCCCAGAAGCCACGGGCTCGCCCGAGGGTCAAGCGCGCGGGGCGAGGACCGGCGCGGCGTCCCGGATCGGGCCGAGGATGGAGAGACTGTCCCGCGGCGATGCGCCGGACGCGCCCCGCGATCCGACGCCGGGAGCGGGCCGGGGTTGCGCGCCGCCGCGGATCCGGTCAGGCCGGAGCGCGGTTCATGCCGGGGCGCCGCGCCCCCGTCGGGAGACCGAGCTTGACCGCGCCGAGCCCCACAGCCTCGCCCCCCGGACGTGTCCGGCGCCGTCGCCTCGCCGCCGGCCGGGGCAGCCTGAGCCGGCCGGGCGGCGACCTGCGGCGCCTGCCCACGGGCCTCGACCTCCGGAACGTGCGGCTCGTGGAGGGCGTGCGCGCCGCCTTCGCGTTCGGCGTCGTCATCCTCCTCAACATCTGGATCCAGTGGTCGCCGCTGCTGACCATGGCGCTCGCCGCCAACCTCGCCTGCTTCTGCGACAACGGCGGCCCGATGCGGGCGCGCCTGCGCGTCCTCACCGCCTTCTCGTTCCTCGGCGGCCTGCTCTGGGCCGGCCTCGGCCTGATCCAGCCCCTCGGCCTGCCGGTGGTCGTCCCGGTCGCCTGCGCGCTGATCTTCGCCTGCTCGTACGCGCGCGTCTGGAGCGTGCAGGCCCAGTCGGCCGGCAACGTGCTCGTGGTGGTGCTGTGCATCGCCCTCGACCGGCCGCTCGACGTCGCGCAGGCGGCCGTCACCGCGGCGATGTTCGCGGCCGGCGGTCTCTGGGCGACCTTCCTGGCCCTGGTCATCTGGCGGCTGCACCCGTACCGCCCGGCCCACCGGGCGGTGGCGGAGGTCTGGCACAACCTCGCCCGGCTCTGCGGCGACCTCGAGCGGCTCGTCGCCCTGCCGGAGCCCGACACGGCCGCCTTCGACGGCCACGCGCGGGGCCACCGCCGCGGCGTGCGGGCGAGCATCGAGACCGCGCGGACCATGATCCTCGACCTCGCCCGCTCCCGCGAGCGGGTCTCGGACCGCACCGCCCAGGCCCTGCTGCGCCTGGAGAGCGCCGAGCAGATCTTCGCCGCGCTGATCGCCGTGGGCGAGTTGATCGACAGCCGCCCCGACGCGCGCCGCCGGGCGCTCGCCAAGGTCTTCCTGCGGCGCCTGCGCCCCCTCCTGGTGACCATCGCCCGGGCGATCCGCGACGACGTCAACCTCGACCTCGGCCGCCTGGAGCACTCCATCGCCCGGGTGGCCGAGGGCCTGTCGGAGGACCCGACCCTGGCCCGCCTCGCCGACCGGATCGCCGGGCGCGTGCGGCTTGGCGCCAAGCTGTCGACGCCGGAGGGCTACCGGCCCGGCGGCACGATCACGGAGGGCGGCAGCCTCGACCGCTGGACCCGCTACGTCGGGCCGCTGGCGCAGAACTTCACCCTGGCCTCGCCCAACCTGCGGCACGCCCTGCGGGCGAGCGCGGTCGCGGCGCCGGCACTCGCCGCCACCCTGACCTACGCGGGCGCCTTCACGCACTGGCTGGTGATGACCGTGGTGCTAACCATGCAGCCCTTCTACGCGGCGACGTGGCAGCGGGCCCTGGAGCGGATCGGCGGCACGGTGCTGGGCGGCCTCGTGGGCGCCGTGCTCGCCTACTACGCCACGAGCCCGCTGGCGGAGGCCGGGCTCATCCTCGTGCTTAGCATCGTCGGCTTCGCGGCGCGCCAGATCTCGTACGGGTTCTTCGTCACCTGCCTGACGCCCCTCGTGGTGCTGCTCGTCGAATTGCTGGAGCCCGGCCACAGCTCCTGGGAGATCGTCGCCATGCGGGGCGGCTTCACGGTGCTGGGCGGCGTGATCGCGGTGGCGAGCTGCCTGGTGCTCTGGCCGATCTGGGAGCCCGATCAGGTCCGGCAGGAGCTGCGCCGGGCGCTCAAGGCCCAGGCCGGGCTCGCCGAGGCGGTGCTCCGCGCGCCGCCCGGCGAGGGCCGCGAGGCCGCGATCGCGGCGCAGAGCCGCGAGGCCGGCCTCGCCCTCAACGATCTGGAGGCGGCACTCTCCCGCGCCCTGCAGCAGCCCCGGGCCGGCAGCCACCCGGAGGTGGAATCCGCCCTGGTGGCCGACGCGACCCTGCGCCGGATCAGCGCCCGGCTGATCGTCCTGCGGCACGCCCCGGAGGCGGCCGCCCCCGAGGCGGAGCCCTGGCGGGCCTGGATCACCGCGACCCTGGCGGCCCTGGGCGCGGACAGGCCCGTGCCCGAGCGGCCGGCGCTGGATCGCGGACAGTCGCTCGTGCGCCTCGTCAGTCAGGTCGATCTTCTGGTCGGAACCCTGCGACCCGGGGAGATCCGGGCCGCGACGGTTGCGGATGGCGGAGCCCCGGCTTCGGGCCAAGGGACCGCGACGCGGGCCGGTCAGCCCGTCCTGCCGTCCTGACGGACGGCATCCCGGTGGCCGGTCCCGCGGTCGTCCCGCGGGACCGGCCTCCCGTCAGAACCGCGGTAGGGCGTTGGCCGGGCCGCCGGCATGCGGGCCGCTGTAGCGGTAGGCGGCCGGCCGGGCCGGGCCGGCGGTGTCCCGGTACAGGACGGGGGCGTTGCCGACCCAGCCCGAATAGGCCGAGGCCGGGTAGGGCGAGTGCTTCGAGTCCAGGCCCTGCGCGAGGGCGGGCGTGGCGACCGCGGCGACCAGGGCGGCGGCGGCGAGCATGCGAACGGTCATGATGATCTCCTGATGTTTTCGTATGACTTCGACGGGAAGTCATCCGGTCAACCGTGTCGAGTGAGGAAGATCGTCGTCGCGATGCGCTGGGCGGCGGTCTTGATCGCTCCGGCTTTGCTTGGCCGAATGTGACCTCTCAACGGAGATACTCTGCCCCGGGTTCGACCGCCGCCGTGCGCTGGCGCACGGGGAGACGCGGCGCGGGCCGGAAGGCGCGCGACGGGTCCGGCCACGGCCGGGGATGCGTCCCGCGCCGAAGCGTGGCACAGACCGCGGCCTGAAAGGGATGCAGACCATGCGGCTGATCGTCGGCCTCGGAAACCCGGGCGCGCGCTACGCGGGCAACCGCCACAATATCGGCTTCCTCGCCGTCGACGCGATCGCCCGCCAGCACCGGGCGAGCCCGTTCCGCCACCGGTTCCAGGGCGAGGCCGCCGAGGTTGTGCTGGGCACCGAGCGGGCGATCCTGCTGAAGCCCTCGACCTTCATGAACGAGTCCGGCCGCGCGGTCTCGGAGGCGCAGCGCTTCTACAAGATCCCGCTGGCCGACGTGATCGTGCTGCACGACGAGCTCGACCTCGCCCCCGCCAAGCTCCGGGTGAAGCTCGGCGGCGGCAATGCCGGCCATAACGGCCTGCGCTCGATCACCGCGCAGTGCGGCAACGATTACCGCCGGGTGCGGCTCGGCATCGGCCATCCCGGCGACAAGGCGCTCGTCCATGCCTACGTGCTCAACGATTTCGGCAAGGCCGAGCTGCCCTGGGTCGAGGATCTCTGCCGGGCGGTGGCCGACCACGCCGCCCTGCTCGCCGCCGGCGAGGACGCGAGCTTCCAGAACAAGGTCCACCTCGCCATGGCCGGCCGCGGCTGGGACGACGTGAAGACGCTGGGCGCCAGAAATTGACACGCCCACACGGGGACGGGATATCGGGGCGGGCGAGAGGGTCCGATGAAGGCGGTGCGCGTCGCGCCCGGCTGTCGGCGGTTCGATTGCCTCCCGGCGGCCGCGGCCCGGCGCGTCGGTGCCGCGCGCTCGACCGAGGACGGGGCGCGCGGCGTCGTGTTCGCGGGCCCGATTCTCATCAACCCATTCCGCGCGTCGCCCGACGACGCGCTGCGACGGAACTGACCCATGGGCTTCAAATGCGGCATCGTCGGCCTGCCGAACGTCGGCAAGTCGACCCTCTTCAACGCGCTGACGCAGACGGCGGCCGCCCAGGCGGCCAACTACCCGTTCTGCACCATCGAGCCGAATGTCGGCGAGGTGGCGGTGCCGGATCCGCGGCTGAATGACCTCGCCCGGATCGCTTCCTCGAAGGAGATCATCCCGACGCGGCTGACCTTCGTGGACATCGCCGGCCTCGTGCGCGGCGCCTCCAAGGGCGAGGGTCTGGGCAACCAGTTCCTGGCCAATATCCGCGAGGTCGACGCCATCGCCCACGTGGTCCGCTGCTTCACGGACGGCGACGTCACCCACGTGGAGGGCAAGGTCGATCCGGCCGCCGACATCGAGACCATCGAGACCGAGCTGATGCTCGCCGACCTCGACAGCCTGGAGCGCCGCGCCCAGGCGCTGGAGAAGAAGGCCAAGGGCGCCGACAAGGAGGCCAAGGAGACCCTCGACCTCGTCAACCGCGCCCTGCCGCTGCTGCGCGACGGCAAGCCCGCCCGCCTCGTGGAGCGCAAGCCCGACGAGGAGAAGCTGTTCCAGTCGCTCGGCCTGATGACGGCCAAGCCCGTCCTCTACGTCTGCAACGTCGACGAGGGCGACGCCGACAAGGGCAACGCCTACTCGGACGCGGTCTTCGCCCGCGCCAAGGCGGAGGGCGCCGTGGCGGTGGTGGTCTCGGCCAAGATCGAGAGCGAGATCGCCGTGATGCCGGAGGCCGACCAGGCCGAGTTCCTGGAGGCGGTGGGCCTCGCCGAGCCGGGCCTGAACCGGGTGATCCGCGCCGGCTACGACCTGCTCGGCCTCGTCACCTACTTCACGGTCGGCCCCAAGGAGGCCCGCGCCTGGACGATCACCAAGGGCACCCGCGCCCCCGGGGCGGCCGGGGTGATCCACTCGGATTTCGAGAAAGGCTTCATCCGCGCCGAGACCATCGCGTTCAAGGACTACACGGCGCTCAACGGCGAGGCCGGGGCCCGGGACGCCGGCAAGCTCCGGCTGGAGGGCAAAGACTACGTAGTGCAGGACGGCGACGTGCTGCACTTCCGCTTCGCCAACTGAGGTCCGGCACCCGTCACCGCGCGCGCAGCGACGCGACCCAGGGCGGCGCGACCCCGCTGAGCGCGGCGCCGCCTGGATTGCTTCGCTCCGCTCGCAAAGACGGCGATCCCGATCGCCCACCCCACCGATCAACGTGACGAGCCCGCCATGCCCGATCCTGCGCTCGAAGACTTCTCCGTCGGCGACGTGATCGTCGGGGAGCCGCTGACGGTGACCCGCGACGACATCGTGGGCTTCGCGAAGGATTTCGACTTCCAGCCCTTCCACCTCGACGAGGCGGCGGCGGAGACGACCTTCGCGGGCCGGCTGATCGGCTCGGGCTGGCACACGGCGGCCCTGGGCATGCGGCTGCTCCAGCAGGGGCCGTTCCGGGGCGGCTCTTCGCTGGGCGCGCCCGGCATCGACGAGCTGCGGTGGCTCGCGCCGGTCCTGCCGGGGGACGCGCTGACGCTGACCTTCCGGGTCGCGGGCCTGCGCGACTCGGCCTCGAAGCCGGGCCTCGGCTTCCTGACCGCCGAGGTCGCCCTCGCCAACCAGCGGGCCGAGACCGTGCTGACCCAGCGCTTCACCTTCATGCTGGCCCGCCGCGGCACCGATCCCCTGCCCCCGCGGCCCGTGGAGATCGGCGCGCCGGGGCCGGTCACCGAGCCGGAGGATGCCGAGATCCTGCCGTTCCTGCGGGACGCCGAGATCGGCGCCGTGCGCGACCTGGGCGCCTACCCGTTCAGCTCCGAGGCGATCGTGGCCTTCGCGCGGGCCTACGACCCGCAGGCCTTCCACCTCGACCACGACGCGGCCAAGCGCAGCCATTTCGGCGGCCTCTGCGCCTCCGGCTGGCACACGACCGCCGCCTACATGAACCGGATGCTCACGACCCGCGCCCGGGACGCCGCCTACACGGCCGCCCGCGGGCCGGTCCCGGAGGCGGGGCCCTCCCCCGGGTTCAAGAACCTGCGCTGGCTGAAGCCGGTCTACGCGGGCGACACGGTCCGCTTCAGCGCCAAGCTCACCGACAAGCGCGCCTCGGCGTCGCGGCCCGGCTGGGGGCTGGCCTTCGCGCGCAACACCGGCGTGAACCAGCGCGGCGAGGCGGTCTTCGCCTTCGACAGCGCGGTCTTCCACCAGTGGGAGCCGTGAGCGGGCCTCAGGCCGGCGCCTTGCCGAGCACCGCGAGGGACTGACCCAGATACACGCCCGACGGCCACGGCGCCGCCGTGCCGTCGAGGAACGTCACGCTGTCGAAGCCGATATGGTCGGCCCAGGTCTGCCAGACGCTGCGCTCGATGAACGTGTTGAGGTGCGGCACCGTGCTGGTGCGCTGCTCGCCGACCGTCTTGGTGAAGACGCCCCAGTGCGAGGCCATGCTGAACTCGAGGAACGAGGCCACGACGCGGCCCCCGGGCCTGAGGGCGCGGTGCATCTCCTCCAGGTAGATGTAGCACTCCGTGTGCAGGAGATGCGTGAACACGCTGAAGGCCGAGACGAGGTCGACGCTGCCGTCGGCGACCGGCAGCGACAGCGCCGTGTTCCGGGCGAAGCGGTAGTCCCTGGGACAGCGGCGCTTCGCGTAGTCCAGCAGGTCCTGGACGACGTCGAGGCCCAGATACGCGACGCTCGCGGTGCGGGCGAGGTGTACCGCCAGGCGCCCGGAGCCGCACCCGAAATCGACCACCGACTGGCCGTCCCGGAGCCCGAAATGGTGGAGGATCTCGCACTCGATCGCGCCGATGCGGTCGTAGTCGCCGCCCACCGCCACGCTCATCGCCTCGTCCAGGGGCAGGTCGCGCATCAGCTGGCGGACGTACGCCTCGTAATCCTCGACGAAATGAAATCTCGCCATCGCGGCCACCTCGAAGGTGTCGAGATCGGACTGGGATGATCAGTCCGTCCGCCGTCGAGATTTGTTGTTCCCCACGGCGATCCGGCATCCGTTCTGCCGAACACCGTCGAGCCGCGAAAGCGGCCGCGCGGATACGGGGCGCGAATTGGCCCCGAGGCTGCCTTTTCGGTCACACCGCGTTCGGGAAGACCCGGATACTGCGCCGCGCGGCCGCGGACGCGCGGAGATCCGCCCTCATGCCGCCCGGCGGCGCTCCGGGTAGAGGCCGTACAGGCCCTCGCGGCTCGCCGCGCAGATGCCGCGCTCGGTGATGATCCCGGTCACGAGGCGCGACGGCGTCACGTCGAAGGCGGGGTTGGCCACCGGGCTGCCGGGGGAGACGACCTCGATCGTGGCGAAGCCGCCGTCGGGCAGCCGGCCGGTCATGTGGGTGACCTCGCGCCCGTCGCGCTCCTCGATCGGGATCTCCTTCACCCCGTCGTCGAGGGTCCAGTCGATGGTCGAGAACGGCAGGGCGGCGTAGAAGGGCACGCCGTTGTCGTGGGCCGCCAGCGCCTTCAGGTAGGTGCCGATCTTGTTGCAGACGTCGCCGCTCGCCGTGGTCCGGTCCGAGCCGACGATGCAGAGATCGACGCCGCCGTGCTGCATGAGGTGGCCGCCGGCATTGTCGGCGATGACCGTGTGCGGCACGCCGTGGCCGTTCAGCTCGAAGGCCGTGAGCGCGGCGCCCTGGCTGCGCGGCCGGGTCTCGTCGACCAGGACGTGGACCGGCACGCCCCGCTCGTGGGCGGCGTAGATCGGCGCGAGCGCCGTGCCCCAGTCCACCGTCGCCAGCCAGCCGGCATTGCAGTGGGTCAGGACCGTGACCGGCCGGTCGCCGCCCCTTGCCGCGTGGAGGTCGGCGATGATCTGGCCGCCGTGGGCGCCGATCGAGCGGCAGCTCGCCACGTCCTCCTCGGCGATGCGGCCGGCCTCCGCGAAGGCGCGGGCGAAGCGCTCGTCCGGCGCGACTTGGCGCAGGTTGGTGGAGACCCGGTCCAGTGCCCAGCGCAGGTTGATCGCGGTCGGCCGCGTCGCCGCGAGGGTCGCCACCGCCCGGTCGATCCCGTCGTGGGACGCGTCGGCGCGCATGGCGAGCGCCAGCCCGTAGGCGGCCGTGACGCCGATCAGCGGCGCGCCCCGCACGATCATCGTGCGGATCGCCACCGCGGCGTCCTCCAGCGTGGCGAGGCGCTTCAGCTCGAACTCGAAGGGCAGGCGGGTCTGGTCGATCACCTGGACGCTGAGGCCGTCCGGGTCCGGGAAGATCGTGCGGTAGGGCTGGCCGTCGATGTTCATGGCCGCTCCTGTGCCACAGCGGGGCGGATTTTGCACCCGTGGGCGCGGACGGCGACAGCGTGGGGATGCGCGGCCGGGCGCCGGTGAGCCTTCCTCAACCTTAGCAGGTCGTTAAGGGGGTCGTGCCTAGCCTCGGGGGTAAGTCCCCGTCCTGCGTCCGGTCCCGCATGCGCTCGCTTCGCCGTCCCGCATCGCCCTACGAGACTTTCGTCGACAGCGTTCGCCCCTTCCTGGGCAAGCGCCTGACGGAGCTCGGCGGCTTCGTGCTGTTCACCGGCGCGGTCGCGCTGACCGTGGCCCTGGCCACGTGGTCGATCGACGACCCGAGCCTGAACCACGCCACCGACCACGCCGCCCACAACGTCCTCGGCCAGCCGGGCGCCGTCGTGGCCGACCTCGCCATGCAAATCCTGGGCCTGGGTTCCTTGGCCTTCGTGCTGCCGCCGGTGCTCTGGGGCATCCGGCTGATGCGGGAGCGCAACCTGCCCGAGGGCGGGTTGCGCATCGCCCTCTGGATCATCGGCTTCTGCGCCGCGAGCGCGGTGGCGAGCGCGCTCCCGCCGACGACCCGCTGGCCCCTGCCCACCGGCCTCGGCGGCGTGGCCGGCGACGGCCTGCTGTCGATGGCGCGGGTCATCGTCGGCGCGGTCTCGTCGGCGGCGGCCTACCTCGTCGGCTTCGGCTACGCCGCGGTGGCGATCCTCAGCCTGACCGGCGCCTGCCGGTTCGGCGCCGTCGAGGAGGACAGCCTGCACGACGACCCCTACCCCGTCCGGCGCGCGCCGGCGCGGGGCCGGGATTCGGGCCGCGACGAGCGCGAGGATTCCGACGAGCCGAGCCTCGGCCTCGTGGGTG
>NZ_JBKFBI010000006.1:0-84377 GCF_053346095.1 Methylobacterium sp. A52T
CCGGTCGTCGCCGCCCCGCCGCCGGCTCCCGAGCCCGCCGCTGCCGCCCCGCGCCCGCCCGAGCCGGCCCCGGAGCATCACGCCGAGCCTGAGGCACAGCCGGAGCCCGCGCCGGAAGCGGCCGCGCACGCCGCGCCGGCCACCGAGACGCCCGCCCCGCAATCCGGCAGCGGCGACGCCCTGCACGGGGACGCCCGCATCGACGACGTCATCGAGAGCCTGTCGCAGGCCCTCGGCGCGGCGATCCACCAGCAGCCCGATCCCGCCGCCGAGAACAAGGACGGGAAGAGCGAGGATCCCGCCTCGATGTTCGAGCGCTGGACCGTCCGCCCCCGCCGGACCCAGCAGCAGACCTGACCCGCGGCGCAACGACGCGAGACACGGCCGGGCCGCAGCGCAGATCGCGCTGCGGCCCGTCTGCTTTCGCGGGTCCGCGGCTCTCGGATACGAGAAATCTTCGTCCGGGAATGACAGGTTTTTGTCACGGATGGTTCCGGGCGGATAAGCGTGCAGCCGTTGAGGCGCCGGGTGATAGTCGCTAGCGTGCCGGCAAATCGGGAGGGTGCGCGGTCGTCGCACGGGATGGACATGGCACAGGCAATCCAGGCGACGGCTCCCGCCGCAGCGCCCCGCGAGCCCTGGTACAAGGTGCTCTACATCCAGGTGCTGATCGCCATCGCGCTCGGCGTGCTGCTCGGCTGGTACGACCCGGCCACCGGCAAGTCGATGAAGTGGCTCGGCGACGCCTTCATCGGCCTGATCAAGATGATGATCGCGCCGATCATCTTCTGCACGATCGTCCACGGCATCGCGTCGATCGGCGACTTGAAGAAGGTCGGCCGCGTCGGCCTGAAGGCGCTGGTCTACTTCGAGGTGGTGTCCACCATCGCGCTGGTGATCGGCGTCATTGTCGGCGAGGTGATCCGGCCCGGCGCCGGCTTCAACGCCGACCCGTCGAAGCTCGATGCCAGCAAGGTCGCGACCTACGCCAGCAAGGCGGCGGCCGATTCCACGGTCGCCCACATCCTGGCGATCATCCCGAAGAGTTTCCTCGACCCCTTCGCCACCGGCGACCTGCTGCAGGTGCTGCTGATCTCGATCCTCACCGGCGTCGTGGTGACGAATCTCGGCGAGCGCGCGGCCTCGGTGAACCACGCGATCGACACCGCCGGCCAGATCTTCTTCCGGATCATCGGCATCGTCGTGAAGCTCGCCCCCGTCGGCGCCTTCGGCGCCATGGCGTTCACGATCGGCGAGTACGGCATCCAGAAGGTCTACGACCTCGCGTGGCTCGTCGGCACCTTCTACATCACGGCGATCCTGTTCGTGCTGCTGGTGCTCGGGTCGATCGCCCGGGTGGCGGGCTTCTCGATCCTGCGCTTCCTCGCCTACATCAAGGACGAGCTGCTGATCGTGGTCGGCACGTCGTCCTCCGAAACGGTGCTGCCGCAGCTCATGACGAAGATGCGCCGCCTCGGCGCCTCGGACTCGGTCGTCGGCCTCGTGGTGCCGACCGGCTACTCATTCAACCTCGACGGCACCAACATCTACATGACGCTGGCGACGCTGTTCCTCGCGCAGGCGGTGGGCGTGGACCTGTCGATCAGCCAGTACGCGACCATCATCCTGGTGGCGATGCTGACCTCGAAGGGCGCCTCGGGCGTCACGGGTGCCGGCTTCATCACCCTGGCGGCGACGCTCTCGGCGATCCCCAACAGCCCGGTCCCGGTCGCCGCCATGACCCTGGTCCTCGGCATCGACAAGTTCATGTCCGAGTGCCGCGCGCTCACCAACCTCGTGGGCAACGGCGTCGCCTGCGTGGTGGTCAGCCGCTGGGAGGGCGAGCTCGACGTCGCCAAGCTCAACGAGGTGATGGCCCACCCGGTCGCCATCGGCACCCACATCGCCGACGAGTCGCCGCAGCCGATGGGCACCGACAGCAAGGTCGCCGCCGCCGAGTGATGGGATCGCCGACGGCGGAGAACGCGGGTCGCCCGCGTCTCGGGATCGATCTCGGCGGCACCAAGATCGCCGGGATCGTGCTCGGCCGGGACGGGTCGACCCTGGCCGAGGCGCGGATGCCCGCCCCGCGGGGCGCCTACCGGGCCACCGTCGAGGCCGTGGCCGACCTCGTCCTGCGTCTCGAGGCCGAGGCCGGCGCGCCCTGCAGCGTCGGCATCGGCATGCCCGGGAGCCTGTCCCCGGCGACGGGCCTCGTGCGCAACGCCAACTCGCACTGGCTCAACGGACACCCGTTCGCGGCCGATCTCGGCGCGCGCCTGGAACGCCCGCTCCGGATCGAGAACGACGCCAACTGCCTGGCGGTGTCGGAGGCGATCGACGGCGCCGGCGCCGGCGCCCGCGTGGTCTGGGCGGTGATCCTGGGCACCGGCGTCGGGTCCGGCATCGCGCTCGACGGTCGGGTGCTCACGGGCCGCAACGGCATCGCGGGCGAGTGGGGCCACGGCCCCCTGCCGGCGCCCCGCGACGACGAGCGGCCGGGCGCCGCCTGCTACTGCGGCCGCCGGGGCTGCGTCGAGACCTGGCTGTCCGGCCCCGGGCTGGCGGCGGACCACGCGCGGCGGCACGGCGGCGACCTCACCGCCGAGGCGGTCGTCGCCGAGGCCCGGGCCGGAAGCCCGGCGGCGCGGGAGACGCTCGCCGTCCACCTCGAGCGCCTCGGGCGCGCGGCCGCCCAGGTGGTGAACCTCCTCGATCCGGACGTGATCGTGATCGGCGGCGGCCTGTCGCGCATCCCGGAGCTGATCGCGGGCCTTCCGGCGGCGATCGCCCCCCACGTCTTCTCCGACGCCTTCGACACGCCCGTGCGGGCGAGCCTGCACGGCGACGCGTCGGGCGTGCGCGGCGCGGCGTGGCTGTGGGAGGCGGAGACCCTCTGAGACCCGTCCGCGGCCCGGCCTCGGTCGATCGAACTGCCGAGCTCACAGAGACGTCGGTTGCGGGACCGGAAGGCGCAGGGCAGGACGGCAGCACCGCATCGCCGAAGCCCCGATGATCGTCCGCACCCGGCCCAACCTGCTGACCCTGCTGTTCACCCTGCGCGGCTCGATCGTGCCGCGGGTGGCGCCCAAGCTCGCGGGGATCGTCGCGGTCTCGTGCGCGGTGGTGTGGGCGGAATCGCGGTGGCCCGCGCTGTTCCCGGTCAGCGCGGGCGTCACGCCGTTCACCGTGGTCGGCCTCGCCCTCTCGATCTTCCTGAGCTTCCGCAACAACGCCTGCTACGAGCGCTGGTGGGAGGCCCGGAAGCACTGGGGCAACCTGATCGGCGAGGTGCGCAACCTCGCCCGCGCCCTCCCGGCCCTGTTGCCCGAGCGGGAGGCCGCGCTCCAGCTCCGGCGCCTGTCGGCCTTCGCGCACGGCCTCCACGCCCGCCTCCGCGACCTGGACGAGGCCGCCGCCGTCGACCGGACGAGCCCCGGATCGGACCTGTCCGGCCCGAACCCCACCGACTCGGTCCTGGCCTCCATCACCCGCGATCTCGCCGCGCTGACGCGCGCGGGCCGCCTCAGCGACATCCAGTTCGGCCTCCTCGAGGCCCGGATCGAGGCGCTGTCGGGGGTGCACACCGCCTGCGAGCGCCTCGCCAACACGCCGCTGCCCTTCGCCTACACCCTTCTCGTATACCGGACCGCGTGGCTCTACTGCCTGCTCCTCCCGGTGGGCCTCACCGGCGCCCTCGGCTGGGCGACCCCGATCGTGGTGGCGCTCGTGGCCTACACGTTCTTCGGACTCGACGCCCTCGGGGACGAGCTCGAGGAGCCGTTCGGCACCGAGCCCAACGACCTGCCCCTCGACGCCATGGTCCGCGCCGTGGACCGCATCGTTCACCACGCGCTCGGCGAGCCGATGCCCCAGGCGCTGGCGCCCGACGGGTACTGGTTGCGCTAGCGCCTACCCGTTCCAGGCACGCAGCACGGGCTCGGTGCGGTCGTGCTCGTAGCCGAGCACCGAGACGCTCGCGGTGCCGAGGACGAGGAGCGCGCCGCCCCGCGGCTCCAGGCCGATCCAGCGCGCGGCGAGCACGCGCAGAACGTGTGCGCTGGAGAACACGATGAGGTCGGCGTCGCGGGCGCGGGCCCGGGCGATGACCCGGTCCGCCCGGGCACCGACATCCGCCGCCGTCTCGCCCCCGGGGCAGCCGTCGCGGAACAGCCGCCAGTCCGGCCGCTCGGCCAGGATCGCCTTCGTGGTCCGGCCCTCGTAGGCGCCGTAATCCCACTCCGCGAGATCCGGGTCGATCGCGCGGCGGTCGCCGAAGCCCGCCAGCGCGCAGGTCGTGGCCGCCCGGCTCGACGGGCTCGACCACACCTCCGCGTAGGCGCGGCGCGCCAGGCGCGGGGCGAGGGTGCGCGCCGCGTCCTCGCCCTCCGGCGTCAGGGGAATGTCGCTGCGCCCGGTATGCTGACCGGACCGGCTCCAGGCGGTCTCGCCGTGGCGGACCAGCGTGATCTGCGGGAACGGGCTCTCGGCCATGCGTGCCTCCCCGGGCACGCGGTCCGCGGCCCTGCCATCGATCCAGTCATCGACCCTGCCATCAACGCCGCCGCCGCGCTCCGGTCTCATCGGTTCGGCAATGCCGTCGGGAGCCGTCACGCGCCGTCGCGGATCCGATCAAGATCGTGCTTGCGCCCGCGTGAAAACGGACATAAACATATCTTTATGTCTATCGAGCGCAGGCAAGAAGCGGGGCCGATCCCCTTTCCGGAAGCCCTGGGTGTCCTGCGTGCCGCCGCGGAGGAGACGCGCCTGCGCATCCTGGCGCTGCTCGTCGAGGGGGAGCTCTCGGTGTCCGACCTCACCGACATCCTGGGCCAGTCGCAGCCGCGGATCTCCCGCCACCTGAAGCTCCTGGTGGAGGCCGGGCTGGTCGAGCGCCACCGCGAGGGGGCCTGGGCGTTCTTCCGGCTGTCCGACGCCCGCGCCGGACTGGCGGATCCGCTGCTGTCCGGTCTCGACCGGACCGCGCCGCCCCTGTCGGAGGACCGCGCGCGGCTCGACGCCGTCCGGGCGCAGCGGGCGGATGCGGCTACGACCTTCTTCGCCCGGCTGGCTCCCAAATGGGACGAGCTGCGCTCCCTGCACGTGCCCGAGGCGATCGTGGAGGCCGCGGTGCTCGACGCCCTGGGCGACCGCCCGATCGGCAGCCTGATCGATCTCGGCACCGGCACGGGCCGGATGCTCGGCCTGCTGGCGCCCCGGGCCGGCCGCGCCACGGGGCTCGATTCGAGCCACGCCATGCTGTCCGTCGCCCGGGCCAACCTGGAGCGCCAGGGCTTGGCAAGGGTGGACCTGCGGCAGGGCGACATCCACGCGCCGCCCTTCGCGCGGGCGAGCTTCGACCTCGTCGTGGTCCATCAGGTGCTACACTATCTCGACGACCCGGCCCGGGCGCTCCGTGGGGCCGCGCGGCTCGTGGCGCCGGGCGGCCGCCTGCTGGTGGTGGACTTCGCGCCGCACGAGCTGGAATTCCTCCGCACCGGGCAGGCCCATCGGCGCCTCGGCTTCTCGGCCGAGCAGGTCTCCGGCTGGCTCGCCGAGGCCGGGCTCGCGACGGTCGCCACCCGCGATCTGACGCCGCGCGAGTCTGGCCAGCTCACCGTCACCCTCTGGCTGGCCCAGGACGGGCTGGCTCAGGACGGGCTGGCCGACACCGACACAGAACAGCCTCAGCGCGCCGTCGCCTGAGACACTGACCTCCGCAGACTTCGTCTGAACCGACCGACATAGAGGACGAGACCCCGATGCGCCGCTCCACCCACCGCGCCAGCCGCGACGGCTACCACCCGATCCGCGTCTCGATCGAGTTCTTCCCCCCGAAGACCGACGAGATGGAGAAGATCCTCTGGAACTCCATCGAGCGCCTCGCGCCGCTGCAGCCGAGCTTCGTCTCGGTGACCTATGGCGCCGGCGGCTCCACCCGCGAGCGCACCCACAACACGGTCGCCCGCATGGTCCGCGAGACCGGCCTCAAGCCCGCCGCCCACCTCACCTGCGTGGACGCCTCCCGCGAGGAGATCGACGCGGTGGTCCAGTCCTACTGGGACGCGGGCGTGCGCCACATCGTGGCTTTGCGCGGCGACCCGGCCGAGGGTGTCGGCCACGCCTACCGGCCGCACCCGGAGGGCTACGCCTCGACCGCAGAGCTGGTGAAGGGGATCAAGCGGATCGGCGACTTCAAGGTCTCGGTCTCGGCCTATCCCGAGAAGCACCCCGAGGCGGCCTCCCTCGACGCCGACATCGACGCCCTGAAGGCCAAGGTCGATGCCGGGGCCGACCAGGCGATCACCCAGTTCTTCTTCGAGAACGAGATCTACCTGCGCTACCTGGACAAGGTCCGGGCCGCCGGGATCACGATCCCGATCATCCCGGGCATCCTGCCGGTGCAGAACTTCAAGCAGGCGGCGAACTTCGCCCGCCGCACCGGCGCCTCGGTGCCCTACTGGCTGGCCGCCCGGTTCGAGGGGCTGGAGGACGACGTCGAGACCCGCCGGCTCGTGGCCGGCGCGGTGGCGGCCGAGCAGGTGCTCGACCTCGTGGACGAGGGCGTCAACGACTTCCACTTCTACTCGATGAACCGCTCCGACCTGGTCTACGCGATCTGCCACCTGCTCGGCCTGCGCGCCCAGGCGCCGAAGCTGGCGGCCGCGAAGGCCGCGGCTTAGATTTCAGTGACGCCCGGTTCGGGCGTCACTGGGGGTGACCGCCATGGCTGAGCCGCAGGACATGATTGTTCCGCTCCTCAAGGAGATGAGAGCGGAGATGCGCGCAGGTTTCGAACGCATCGACCACAAGCTCGAAGAGCACGATGCGCGCTTCGATAAGCTTGAGCGACGCTTCGACAATCTGCGCGAAGCCGTGAACGGCGAATCGGTCCTCGGCCGTTACGCTGCTGCGGAGGTCGAGGGGCGGCTCGAAGCGATCGAGAAGCGCCTCACCGCCTTGGAAAAGGCGGGCTGACCGCGACCGACCCGAAACACTGATCCATCCCACCCTCCACCACATCCTCAGGTGCCGCGCGAGCGGCCCCGAAGGAGGGTTCCAGGGAACACCGAGATATCTGGAGGCCTCCTTCGCGGCCTCCGCTTCGCTCCGGCACCTCAGGACGAGGTGATCTGACAGGACGCACGATGACCGATTTTGCCCCCGTCGACGGCACCGAGATCGCCAAGGCCCTGCGCCAGCGGGCGGCTGAGAAGATCCTCGTCCTCGACGGGGCGATGGGCACCGTCATCCAGCGCCTCAAGTTCTCGGAAGAGGACTTTCGCGGCGACCGCTTCAAGGATCACGGGCACGATCAGAAGGGCAACAACGACCTCCTGATCCTGACCCAGCCCGACGCGATCCGGCAGATCCACCTCGACTACTTCCTGGCCGGCGCCGACGTCTGCGAGACCAACACCTTCTCGGGCACGACCATCGCCCAGGCCGATTACGGCATGGAGTCGATCATCCACGAGCTGAACGCCGAGGGCGCGCGGCTCGCCCGCGAGGCCGCCAAGCTCGCCGAGCAGAAGGACGGCCGCCGCCGCTTCGTGGCCGGCGCCATCGGCCCGACGAACCGGACCCTGTCGATCTCGCCCGACGTGAACAACCCGGGCTTCCGGGCCGTGACCTTCGACCAGGTCAAGCAGGCCTACGTGGAGCAGGTCCGCGGCCTGATCGACGGCGGCGCCGAATTGATCCTGATCGAGACGATCTTCGACACCCTGAACGCCAAGGCCGCGGTGGCGGCGGCGTGGCAGGTCTTCGACGAGACCGGCATCCGCCTGCCGATCCAGATCTCCGGCACGATCACGGATCTCTCGGGCCGCACCCTGTCGGGCCAGACCCCGGCGGCCTTCTGGCACTCCCTGCGCCATTCCGAGCCGCTGACCTTCGGCCTCAACTGCGCGCTCGGCGCCCGCGAGATGCGCGGCCACATCGCCGAGCTGTCGCGGATCTGCGACACGCTGGTCTGCGCCTACCCGAATGCCGGCTTGCCGAACGAGTTCGGCCTCTACGACGAGAGTCCGGAGGCGATGGGCAAGCTGGTCGGCGAGTTCGCCGAATCCGGCCTCGTCAACATGGTCGGCGGCTGCTGCGGCACCACGCCGGACCATATCCGCGCCATCGCGGAAGCCGTCGCCGGCAAGGCGCCGCGGCCGATCCCCGAGATCCCGCGCCTGATGCGGCTGTCGGGCCTCGAGCCCTTCGTCCTCACGCCGGAAATCCCCTTCGTGAACGTGGGCGAGCGCACGAACGTCACCGGCTCGGCCAAGTTCCGCAAGCTCATCACCAACGGCGACTACGCGGCAGCGCTGGACGTCGCCCGCGATCAGGTCGCGGCCGGCGCCCAGGTGATCGACGTCAACATGGACGAGGGCCTGCTCGATTCGCAGAAGGCGATGGTCGAGTTCCTGAACCTCGTCGCGGCCGAGCCCGACATCGCCCGGGTGCCCGTGATGGTCGATTCCTCGAAGTTCGAGGTGATCGAGGCCGGCCTCAAGTGCATCCAGGGCAAGCCGATCGTGAACTCGATCTCCATGAAGGAGGGCGAGGAGAAGTTCATCGAGGCCGCCAAGATCTGCCGCTCGTACGGGGCCGCCGTGGTGGTGATGGCCTTCGACGAGCAGGGGCAGGCGGATTCCTACGAGCGCAAGGTCGAGATCTGCACCAAGGCCTACCGGATCCTGACCGAGCAGGTCGGCTTCCCGCCCGAGGACATCATCTTCGATCCGAACATCTTCGCGGTCGCCACCGGTATCGAGGAGCACAACCCGTACGGCGTGGCCTTCATCGAGGCGACCCGCACGATCCGCGAGACCCTGCCGCACGCCCACATCTCGGGCGGCGTCTCGAACCTCAGCTTCGCCTTCCGCGGCAACGAGCCGGTGCGCGAGGCCATGCACGCGGTGTTCCTGTTCCACTGCATCGAGGCCGGCATGGACATGGGCATCGTCAATGCCGGCCAGCTCGCCGTCTACGACGAGATCCCGGCGGAGCTGCGCGAACTGTGCGAGGACGTCGTCCTCAACCGCCGCGACGATTCCACCGAGCGCCTGCTGGAGGCCGCCGAGCGCTTCAAGACCGGCGCCTCGGCGCAGGCCAAGACCGCCGACCTGACCTGGCGCGAGGCTCCGGTCGAGAAGCGGATCGAGCACGCGCTCGTCAACGGCATCACCGAGTACATCGTGGCCGACACCGAGGAGGCGCGCGCCTCCGCCGAGCGCCCGCTCCACGTCATCGAGGGCCCGCTGATGGCCGGCATGAACGTGGTCGGCGACCTGTTCGGCTCGGGCAAGATGTTCCTGCCGCAGGTGGTGAAGTCGGCCCGCGTGATGAAGCAGGCGGTCGCCTATCTCGAGCCCTTCATGGAGGAGGAGAAGCGCGCCAACGGCGGCGACGGCAAGCGCCAGGCCGCCGGCAAGGTGCTGATGGCGACCGTGAAGGGGGACGTCCACGACATCGGCAAGAACATCGTCGGCGTCGTCCTGGCCTGCAATAACTACGAGATCATCGATCTCGGCGTGATGGTGCCGGCCGCCAAGATCCTGGAGACCGCCAAGACCGAGAAGGTCGACATCGTCGGCCTGTCGGGCCTGATCACCCCGTCGCTCGACGAGATGGTCCACGTGGCCGGCGAGATGGAGCGCGAGGGGCTCGACGTGCCGCTGCTGATCGGCGGTGCCACCACGAGCCGCGTCCACACGGCGGTGAAGATCCACCCGGCCTACGCCAAGGGGCAGGCGGTCTACGTCACCGACGCGAGCCGCGCGGTCGGCGTGGTGTCGAGCCTGATCTCCAAGGAGACCCGCGGGCCGACGATCGAGAAGGTCCGGGCCGAGTACGCCAAGGTCGCCGACGCCCACAGGCGCTCGGAGGCCGACAAGCAGCGGCTGCCGCTCGCGAAGGCGCGGACCAACGCCTTCAAGATCGACTGGTCGGGCTACAAGCCGGCGAAGCCCACCTTCACCGGCACGAGGGTCTACGGCTCCTACGAGGTCGCCGACCTCGTGCCCTACATCGACTGGACGCCGTTCCTGCAGACCTACGAGTTCAAGGGCCGCTTCCCGGCGATCCTGGACGATCCCGAGCAGGGCCCGGCCGCCCGCGCCCTCTACGAGGACGCGCAGGCGATGCTGAAGCAGATCGTGGAGGAGCGATGGTTCAACCCGAAGGCGGTGATCGGCTTCTGGCCGGCCAACAGCGTCGGCGACGACATCGCGCTCTACACGGGCGAGAGCCGGTCGGACCGGCTCGCCACCTTCCACGGGTTGCGCCAGCAGCTCTCGAAGCGCGACGGGCGGTCGAACACCTGCCTGTCGGACTTCGTGGCGCCGTCCGAGACCGGCATCGCCGACTATGTCGGCGGCTTCGTGGTCACGGCCGGCCTGGAGGAGGTGCGGATCGCCGAGCGCTTCGAGCGGGCCAACGACGATTACCGGGCGATCCTCGTGAAGGCGCTCGCCGACCGCATCGCCGAGGCCTTCGCCGAGCGGATGCACGAGCGGGTGCGCAAGGAGTTCTGGGGCTACGCGGCCGACGAGGCCTACGGGCCCGAGGAGCTGGTGCTGGAGAAGTACGACGGCATCCGCCCAGCCCCGGGCTACCCGGCCCAGCCCGACCACACCGAGAAGACCACGCTGTTCGACCTGCTGAAGGCCGAGAGCCGGATCGGCGTGAAGCTGACCGAGTCCTACGCGATGTGGCCGGGCTCGTCGGTATCGGGGATCTACATCGCCCACCCGGAGGCGCACTATTTCGGCGTCGCCAAGGTGGAGCGGGATCAGGTCGAGGATTACGCCGCCCGCAAGGGGATGGATGTCCGCGAGGTCGAGCGCTGGCTCGGCCCGATCCTGAACTACGACCCGGCGCGGTACATGCCGCAGGCGGCGGAGTAGGGGCGGGGCACCACCGTCATCGCGAGTGCAGCGAAGCGACCCAGGGCAGCGCGACATCGGTCGGCGTGACGCCCCTGGATTGCTTCGCTCCGCTCGCAAGGACGGCGGGGCGGCGCGAGCCGCCCATCCAACCTCAGCAGGTCCCCGCACCCCGCGTGTTCACGTACAGTGAATAGACCGAGTGCGTGGACGTCATCAGCAGCAGGTTGCGGTTGAGTCCGCCGAAGCACAGGTTGGCGCAGCGCTCCGGCAGGCGGATCCGGCCGATCAGCTTGGCCTGCGGCGAGAGCACGATGACCCCGTCCTCGGCCTCGCTCATCCCCCAGCCGCACCAGAGATTGCCGTCGACGTCGACCCTGAAGCCGTCCGGCGTGCCGGTGCCGGCATCGTAGAAGACGCGGCCGTTCGCGGTCCTGGTGCCGTTCTCGACCACGTCGTAGACGCGGATCAGGCGGTTCGGCTTCGCCCGCGCCTCGATGACGTAGAGCTTCGACTCGTCCGGCGAGAAGCAGAGTCCGTTCGGACCCGCCACGCCCTCGACCGCGACGCTGGCCTGTCCCGTCTTCGGATCGATCCGGTAGACGTTGCCGGGAAGCTCCGGCGCGGCCATCGACTCGTGCGGGTTCGGCCCGAAGGCCGGGTCGGTGAACCAGACCGCGCCGTCTGAATGGCAGACCACGTCGTTCGGCGAGTTCAGCGGCTTGCCGTCGAACCGGTCCATCAGCGTGGTCAGGCTGCCGTCATACTCGGTCCGGGTGACGCTGCGCGTCCTGTGCTGGCAGGTGATCAGGCGGCCCTGCCGGTCGCGGGTGTTGCCGTTGGCGTAGTTCGACGGCTTGCGGAACACCGAGAGCGCGCCGGACGCCTCCTCCCACTTCATGATCCGGTCGTTGACGACGTCGCTGAACAGCAGCGCGCCCATGTCGCCGAACCAGACCGGCCCCTCGGCCCAGCGGAAGCCGGTGGCGACCCGCTCCACCGTCGCCGAGGCGAGGCGGTACTTGGCGAAGGCCGGATCGAGGATCTCGACGGACGGATCCGGCACCCGCTGCGACGGTTCCCAGCCGGCTCCGGCCGCCCGCGCGGTGCCGAGCAGGGCCGCTCCGGCGAGCAGCCCCCTGCGTGCGATCATGACCATGGTACCTCCCTGTGGTGTGACCTGCCGCCTGTTGCCGACGGCTCGGGCCGGTCAGTGAATCTCGGGTTCCGGAATACCGCCGGCGCCCTCCAGAAAATCGAAGTCGCAGCCCTCGTTGGCCTGCCGCACGTGCTGGGCGAACAGCCGGTTGTAGCCCCGCGGATAGGCCCGGTCCGGCGGCCGGAACGCCTTCACGCGCGCCGCGATCTCGGCGTCGTCGAGGTGCAGGTGGATCCGGCGCCCGGGCACGTCCACGGTGATGAGGTCGCCGTCGCGCACCGCGGCGAGCGGGCCGCCCGCGGCCGATTCCGGCGCCACGTGCAGGATGCAGGCGCCGTAGCTGGTCCCGCTCATCCGCGCGTCCGAGATGCGGACCATGTCGCGCACGCCCTGCCGGAGCAACACCTTGGGGATCGGCAGCATGCCCCATTCCGGCATGCCGGGGCCGCCGATGGGGCCGGCATTGCGCAGGATCATCACGTGGTCGGGCGTGACGTCGAGGTCGAGGTCGTTCACCGCCGCGCTCATCGCGTCGTAGCTGTCGAAGACCAGCGCGGGACCGGTATGGCTCAGGAGCCGCGGCTCGGCGGCCGGCGGCTTGATCACGCAGCCGTCGGGGGCGAGGTTGCCGTACAGGATCGCGGTCCCGCCCATGGCCACGATCGGCCGGTCGAGCGGGCGGATCACGTCGTCGTTGAACACCCGCATGCCGGCGAGCCCGTCGCCAATCGTTCCGCCGGTGACCGAGCGGGCGTCGAGGTGGAGGAGGGGGGACAGGCGCGCCATCAGGGCGCGGATGCCGCCCGCGATGTGGAAATCCTCCATGAGCCACTGACCCGAGGGCCGGAGGTTGGCGATGACCGGCACACGCTGGGCGAACTCGTCGAACTCGGTGAGCTTGACCGGGATACCGGCCCGCCCCGCCATGGCCACGAGGTGGATCATCGCGTTGGTGGAGCCGGCGAGCGCGTTGTGAACCACCAGCGCGTTGTCGACCGAGCGGCGATCGAGGATGTCGGACGGCTTCAGGTCCTCCCAGATCATCTCGACGATCCGCCGGCCGCAGGCGCCGGCCATGCGCGGATGGTCGGCGTCGGCCGCCGGGATCGAGGCCGAGCCGGGCAGGGACAAACCCAGGGCCTCGGTGATCGCCGTCATGGTCGAGGCCGTGCCCATGGTCATGCAGGTTCCGGCGGAGCGGGCGATGCCCGCCTCCATGTCGTTCCATTCCTGCGTGGTGATGTTCCCGGCCTCCTTCTCGGCCCAGTACTTCCAGACATCCGAGCCGGAGCCCAGGATCGTGCCGCCGAAATGCCCGCGCATCATCGGTCCGGCCGGCAGGAAGATCATCGGCAGGTTCATGGAGATCCCGCCCATGACGGTGCCGGGCGTGGTCTTGTCGCAGCCGCCCATCAGCACCGCGCCGTCGACGGGATGCTGGCGCAGCAGTTCCTCCACCTCCATGGCCAGGAGGTTCCGGTAGAGCATCGTGGTCGGCTTGACGAAGTTCTCCGACAGCGACAGCGCCGGCAGCTCGATCGGGAAGCCGCCCGCCTGCCAGACGCCGCGCTTCACGTGCTCGACGCGCTCGCGGAAATGCTGGTGGCAGGGGTTGATGTCGCTCCAGGTGTTGATGATGCCGACGATCGGCTTGCCGGTGAAATCCGCCCGCTCGTAGCCCATCTGCAGCATGCGCGAGCGGTGGCCGAAGCTGCGCAGGTCGGTGGCGCCGAACCAGCGCTGGCTGCGCAGATCCTCCAGGGTCTTCTTGCGCGCGGTCATCGCTCTGTCTCCGGTCTCACGCGTTCGGCCCGGCCGGGCGGCCCGCGACGAGCGTGATCGCCGCGGCGGCGAGCGCGCAAGCCGCCAGGAAATAGAGGCCGGCCTCGTAGGTCCCGGTGTAATCCTTCAGCCAGCCCAGGACGTAGGGGCCGACGAAGCCGCCGAGATTGCCGATCGCGTTGATGAGCGCGATCCCCCCGGCGGCCGCGGGCCCGGCCAGGAACTCTCCCGGCATCGCCCAGAAAGCGGGCTTGCTCCCGTAGAGCCCGATCGTGGCCACCGACATCGCCGCGAGCGCCCAGAGGCTGCCGAGCATGGGGCCGGAGGCGATCAGGCCGAGGGCGGCGACCAGCGCGGCGATCGCGAAGTGCCAGCGGCGCTCGTCGCGCCGGTCCGACGACCAGCTCCAGGCGATCATGCCCAGGGTCCCGACGCCGTAGGGCACCGCCGTCGCGACCCCCGTCTCCCAGTCGGTGAGGTGCAGGCTCTTCAGGATCGGCGGCAGGAAGAAGGTGATGCCGTAGGTGGCGGTACCGATGCTGAAGTACATCGCGCCCAGCGCGAGCACGCGCCGGTCGGTCAGGACCTGCCCCAGGGTGAAGGGCCCGTGGGCCCGGACCGTGCCGTCCCGCTCCGCCGCGATCGCCGTCCCGAGCCACAGCCGCTCCTCGGACGTGAGCCACGCGGCCTGTTCGGGCCGGTCGGTCATCAGAGCCAGGACCGCGAAGGCCAGCAGGATCGAGGGCGCCGCCTCGAGGAGGAACAGCCACTGCCAGCCGTGCAGGCCGAGCGCCCCGTCGAGCTGGAGCAGCGCCCCCGAGATCACCGCCGTGAGGGCGTTCGAGCCCGGGACCGCGAGGAACAGCGCGGCGACCACGCGCGCCCGGTACCGCTTCGGGAACCAGTGGGTGAAGTAGAGGATCACGCCGGGGAAGAAGCCGGCCTCGGCCACGCCCAGCAGGAAGCGCAGGGCGAGGAAGCTCGCCGGGCCGGTGATGAGCGCCATGCTGCCCGCCACCAGCCCCCAGGTGACCATGATCCGGGCGATCCAGAGCCGCGCCCCGGCGCGCTCCAGGAGGACGTTGCTCGGCACTTCGAAGATGACATAGCCGAGGAAGAAGATGCCGGCCGCCCAGCCGTAGACCGTGGCGGAGAACCCGAACTCCCGGCTCAGCCCGAACGCCGCGAAGCCGACGTTGGTCCGGTCCATGTAGGCGACGAAGTAGATGAGGACGATCAGCGGCAGCAGACGCCGCGACACCTTGGCGACCGTCCGCCGCTCGATCTCCGGCGCCGCATCGCCCCCGCGCAACCCCGCCGCCATGGCGTCCCCCCGAGCCGAATCCGACGCGTCCCGGCCCTTTGCCGATCGCGGGCCGGGCCGGAGCGGGCCGGTGCGGCACGCTCAGCGGCCGGTCCGCGTCCGCCAGGCGGCGAAATCGGCGAGGCTCTGCTCGTCGGTGGCAGGGTAGAGGCCGAGGATTGTGCGGCCCTTGCGTACCTCCTCGGTGACGAAATCCTCGTAGGCGGTCATCTCCACGGCCTCGTCGGCGACCGCGTCCGCGAGGTGGGCCGGGATCACCGCCACCCCGTCGCCGTCGCCGACGATCACGTCGCCGGGGAAGACGGGCGCGTCGCCGCAGCCGATCGGCACGTTGATGTCGATCGCTTGGTGGACCGTGAGGTTCGTCGGCGCCGACGGGCGCGCGTGGTAGCTCGGCATCTCCAGCCGGGCGATCTCGTCGGCATCGCGGAAGCCGCCGTCAGTGACGAGCCCAGCGCAGCCGCGCACCATCAGCCGGGTCGCCAGGATCGAGCCCGCGGAGGCGGCCCGGGCGTCCTTCCGGCTGTCGATCACCATCACGGCGCCGGGCGGGCACTCCTCCACGGCCTTGCGCTGCGGGTGCGCGCGGTCGCGGAACACCGTGATCGGGTTCAGGTCCTCCCGGGCCGGGATGTAGCGCAGGGTATAGGCCTCGCCGACCATCGTCGGGCCGCCGGCCTTCAGGGGCAGCACGCCCTGGATCATCTGGTTGCGGAAGCCGCGCTTGTAGAGGGCGGTCATCAGCGTGGCCGTGCTGACGGTCTTCAGCTTGGCGCGCGTCTCAGGGGACAACCCGGACATCCGCTTCTCCTCCCCGGGCCTCGGTCTCGGCACCCGCGGACGGTGACAATCACGCGTCGCTTGCGCCGGCCTTGGCTCCCGCCCGCGCTGGGCGCGGACTGATATCCCAGCCCTTGAGTAACACGGGGCGCCGCGCCATTGTCAACCGGCGCGGGCCGCGATCGACCCGGGCGGAGATCGACGGGGAAGCCCTTGGCCGAATTGGACTTTGCGGGCGGCAGCGCCTCGGCGGAGGCGCGCAGGCCGCGCTCGCTCGCCGAGACCGCCTACGACGCCATCGAGCAGATGATCATCAGCCGCCGCCTCGCGCCCGGCGCGATGGTCTCCGAGGGCGAACTCGGCGCGGAGCTGGGCCTCGGGCGGACCCCGGTCCGCGAGGCCCTGGCACGGCTGAAGACGATCGGGTTCGTGGAGGTCCACCCGCGCCGCGGCGTCCTCGTCACCCAGGTCGACATCATCAGGCATCTCGAGCTGCTGGAGGTGCGGCGGCCCCTCGACGAGACCGTGGCCCGCTGCGCCATCGCGCGGGGCACCGAGGACGACATGGCGCGGCTGCTGGACCGCGTCGGCGGGCTGCGCCGCACCGCGGAGGCCCGCGACCGCGAAGCGTATTTCCGGCACAAGCGCGCCCTGCACGAGGGGCTGGTCGGCGCCGCCTACAACCCGACGCTCGCCGGCACCATGGCGGCGCTGCACGCGCAGTCGCGACGGTTCTGGTACACCTACGAGCCGACCGCGAGCTTCCCGGACTGCGCGGCGATCCACGCGGCGATCGTGTCGGGCATCGCGGCGCGCGACACGGGGGCGGCCCTTGCCGGGATCGGGGCGCTGTTCGACTTTCTCGACCGGATGACACGCCGGGCCCTCGACCGGCGCCCCCTGGTCTGACAGGTTGACCGCCCCGAACCCGCCCCTATCCTGAAACTGGGATATCAGACGCATCTCAGCGGCGGGCGAATCCACGGCCGATCCCGGCCTCACGCCCCGGATGCGGCCCGAGCGCCAGGGAGGAACGGCTTGAGCGGATTGCCCCCACGCACCGGCGCGCAGGTGCTCGTCGACCAACTCCGCGCGCAGGGCGTCGAGCGCGTGACCTGCGTCCCCGGCGAGAGCTACCTCGCGGTACTCGACGCCCTGCGCGACAGCGGCATCGACGTGCTGGTCTGCCGGCAGGAGGGCGGCGCGGCGATCATGGCCGAGGCCGCCGGCAAGCTCACGGGCCGGCCTGGCATCTGCTTCGTGACCCGGGGCCCCGGCGCCACCAACGCCTCCGCCGGCGTGCACATCGCCCGCCAGGATTCGACGCCGATGATCCTGTTCGTCGGCCAGATCGCCCGGCGCATGCGCGACCGCGAGGCCTTCCAGGAGGTCGACTACCGCCAGATGTTCGGCGGCGTCGCCAAGTGGGCGGTGGAGATCGACGACGCGGCGCGCATCCCGGAGATCCTCGCCCGGGCCTTCCGGGTCGCGCTGCAGGGCCGCCCGGGCCCCGTCGTGGTCGCCCTGCCGGAGGACATGCTCGACGACGTCGCGGCCGTGCCGGACGCGCCGCGCGTCGTCCCGGCCGCGCCGGCCCCGTCGGGGGACGACGTCGCGCGCCTGCGGGCCATGCTGGCGGAGGCGCGGCGGCCGGTGGTGCTGCTCGGCGGCTCCCGCTGGACGGAAGGCGCCGTCGCCGCCCTGGCCGCCTGGGCCGAGCGCCACGACCTGCCGGTGGTGGTCTCGTTCCGGCGGGCGCAGCTCTTCCCCGCCGACCATCCGAACTTCGCGGGCGAGCTCGGGATCGGGCCGAACCCGGCGCTGCTCGCCCGGATCCGGGAGGCCGACCTGCTGCTGATGGTGGGCGGCCGTCTCTCCGAGATGCCGGCGCAGTCCTACGGCCTGCTCGGCATCCCCGATCCCGGCCTGCCGCTGGTCCACGTCCACGCCGACGCGGCGGAGCTCGGCCGGGTCTACCAGCCGGCGCTGGCGATCGAGGCGGCGCCCGAGACCTTCTGCGCGGTCCTGCCGGAGTTCGAGGCCACCGGCACCGGCCGCGCCGCCGCGGCCCACGCCGCCTACCGCGCGTGGTCCGAGACGCCGGAGCCGAAGCCCGGGGCGTTCCAGTACGGCGCGGCGATCGCGTGGCTGCGCGAGCGGCTGCCGCCGGACGCGGTGATCTGCAACGGCGCCGGCAACTTCGCCACCTGGGTCCACCGCTATTACCGGTTCCGCGCCTTCGGCACGCAGCTCGCACCGACCTCCGGCTCGATGGGCTACGGCCTGCCGGCCGCCGTGATGGCGAAGCGCAGCCGCCCGGAGCGCATCGTCGTGGCGCTGGCCGGCGACGGCGACGTGATGATGACCGTGCAGGAATTCGCGACCGCGGTTCAGTACGGGATCGCCGTCGTGGTGGTGGTGCTCGACAACGGCATGTACGGCACGATCCGGATGCACCAGGAGCGCGAGTATCCCGGCCGCGTCTCGGCGACCGAGCTGCGCAACCCCGACTTCGCGGCCCTCGCCCGCGCCTTCGGCGGCCACGGCGAACGGGTGGAGCGCACCGAAGCGTTCGCCCCCGCCTTCGAGCGCGGCCTCGCCTCCGGGCTGCCGGCCATGATCCACTGCCTCGTTGATCCCGAGGCGCTCACCCCGACCATGACCCTCGCGGCCATCCGCGAGAAAGCCCTGGCGGCGCAGCGGGGCTGACCGCCCGCGCGCGCGTCGTCCCGGTGCGGCCCGCCCGCACCCCCACCGAGAGGAGCAGCTCATGACCCTGCGCGGCGAGAACCTGATCGGCGCCGAGGCGCGGCGCGGCACCGAGGCGGCCTTCCGGGCCGTCGAGGCGGCCACCGGACAGGCCCTGGAGCCGGACTTCCCGGGCGCGAGCCGGAGCGACCTCGACCGGGCCTGCGCGCTCGCCGAGGCCGCCTTCGACACCTTCCGCGAGACCGACCCGGAGGCGCGGGCCGCCTTCCTCGAGGCGATCGCCGCGAACATCCTGGAGATCGGGGACGACCTCGTCACCCGCTGCATGGCCGAGACGGGTCTGCCCCGGCCGCGGATCGAGGGCGAGCGCGCCCGGACGGTCGGCCAGCTGCGCCTGTTCGCCGGCGTCGTCCGCGAGGGCAGCTACGTCGAGGCGCGGATCGACCCTGCCCTGCCGGACCGCAAGCCGCTGCCCCGCCCGGACCTGCGCCTGCGCCGGATCGCCGTCGGCCCGGTGGCGGTGTTCGGCGCCTCGAACTTCCCGCTGGCCTTCTCGGTGGCGGGGGGCGACACCGCCTCGGCCCTGGCGGCGGGCTGCCCGGTGGTGGTCAAGGCGCATCCCGCCCATCCCGGCACCTCGGAACTGGTCGGCCGCGCCGTCCAGAAGGCGGTTGCGTCCTGCGGCCTGCCGGAGGGGACCTTCTCGCTGCTGTTCGATGCCGGCCAGTCGATCGGGCAGGGGCTGGTGGCCGATCCCCGGATCGCCGCCGTCGGCTTCACGGGCTCGCGCCGGGGCGGCACCGCCCTGATGGCGATCGCGGCCGGGCGCCCGTCGCCGATCCCGGTCTACGCCGAGATGAGCAGCATCAACCCGGTGCTGCTGTTCCCCGGCGCGCTCGCCGCGCGGGGCGCCGCGATCGGCAAGGCCTTCGCGGCCTCGCTGACGCTCGGCGCCGGGCAGTTCTGCACCAATCCCGGCCTGATCCTGGCGCTGCCGGGCCCGGGCCTCGACGCCTTCCTCGAGGCGGCCGGCGCGGCCCTGCGCGAGAGCCCAGCCGCGACCATGCTGACGCCCGGCATCCAGCGCGCCTACCGCGAGGCCGTGGCGCGGGTGGCCGGCCACGCCGCCGTCACCCGCATCGCCGAGGGTGCCGAGGGTGGGGCGACGCAGGGCCGGGCGACCCTGTTCGCCGCGGACTCGGACGTGTTCCTCTCGGATCCCGAGCTGCAGGAGGAGATGTTCGGCGCCTCGGGGCTCGTGGTGCGCTGCGCGGACTTCGCCGCGATGCGGGCGGTCCTGGAGCGTCTGGAGGGTCAGCTCACGGCCTCGCTGCACCTCGCGCCGGAGGATCACGCGGCCGCCCGGGACCTGCTGCCGCTCCTGGAGCGCCGCGTCGGCCGGATCCTGGTGGACGGGTTCGGAACCGGCGTCGAGGTGGCGCACGCCATGGTGCATGGTGGGCCCTACCCGGCGACCTCGGACGGGCGCACGACCTCGGTGGGCAGCCTCGCGATCGACCGGTTCCTGCGGCCGGTGAGCTACCAGGACGTCCCCGACGCCCTGCTTCCGGCGGCGCTCCAGGCCGCCAATCCGCTGGGCCTGCCCCGCCGGATCGACGGCACGCCCGAGCGCCGCTGAGGTGCGGCTTGCGGGGGCCGGGAGGCCGCGATCCGCCGCTTGCCAGGGGCGGGCGCGGCGTCTAGACAGCCTCCGCTCACCTTGGGGCGTCGCCAAGTGGTAAGGCAGCGGTTTTTGGTACCGCCATTCCCAGGTTCGAATCCTGGCGCCCCAGCCAAGCCTCCGCTAAGTCATTGATCTGATTGCATTCGGCTCTCGGCCGCTTCGGCGGTCCTGCCGATTGTACGCAGAGATGTTGCACGCGCTTGTCCACAGGGGCAGGCCGTTGACGATTTGTTCTAACGTCTACCGTCGCGGGGCGGTATACTGGTGGCGAAGGCGATTCCGTTGCGATGAGCGGACACGACCGGCCGGTGCCCCTGTTAGGGGGACGTCCACCACGGTCGCTCTGAGCCTGGGCACCACCGACCCAGCCCGTGCGCGCACACTCGGCTGGGGGCTCAACGCGGAAAGCCTCCGCGTCCGGGATGACCCCGCCATGCAAACAGCGACTCAAATCCGCGACCACCTCCGCGCGTTCGTCGATCGGGAGCGAAGCGCGCGGATCGCGCGCTTGCAGCGTGACCTCAATCCACCGCGCGCGCCTCTCATCGGCGACTGGTCCTCGCTCATGGAGAAACGGGAACGGGAGTATCGGATCTTTGGACGCCTTCAGGCACTAGCGGCCAAGGAAGGCTTCGAAGCAGGGTACGACAGCGAACTCGATGCCCGCCTGAAGCGGGAAGGCTTCAGCCTGACGGAGCGCGGAGCCATCCGACGGCGCATCGAGAACGGTTACCTGCGCGATCTCGGTCGCCCGGACGAGACTGGTCGGCTCACGCCACCGCGCTCTTATCTACAGACGATGCTGACCAGCATGAACGAGCCTTTGACGGAAGCTGGCCTCAATCGCTGCCTCCGTGGCCTCGCGGCGCTCTCCAGCCATGTTTCACGCGAGTTCGCCTCAACCTATGCCGAGGCGCGTGCAGATCCACGGGAAGCCTGGGCCAATCTCTCAGTGATGCGTGCAAAGGGCGAAGTACCCCGCGACACATTGGGCTGGGCCAAGTCGGACTTCGACGGCGCCGACAGCTTCGAATGGGGCAACTTCGAAGTTGACGTCCCTACCCCGTCGCAGCAGGCGATGGACGATGATGAGAGATCTAACGCTCGCCAAACCGAGCCTGCATCCTCTCGGACTTTCGAACAAGATGCTGTGCCCAGCAGGCGAGACCAGACCTCCGCCGCGCCGACGCCTCCTCATCAAACGGATAGCGCTGCGCCTGAGCAGGCCTCAGAAACCCTTGGCACTACGTCAGTGAATGAAGGTCGGAACCCCGTTGAGAACGCCACCATCGGCACCGAGGTTCTCAACCAAGAAAGCTCAAATTGTAACGACAATCAAACTGAGACGACCTCTGCCGAAAAGACAAATTCTCTCATAGAAATCGTCGAAGAGCTCATCGGCCACAAAGGTAAGACGTGGGACGAGAAGACCCAGCGTCAGCATCGGGCCGTCTCCAAGATGCTGGTCGCTATCGCGGGCACTGACGATCTGGGAGAGATCAAACACGCCCATTGCGTCGCCTATGTCCAGAATCTCTCGAACTTGCCGAAATCTTACGGCAAAAGCCAAAGGGATGCGGAACTCTCGATCGCGGATCTTCTCGAACGTGGGCAGAGGTTACGGGCTTCTGGACAGGCCGAGAAAGTCGGGCTCAGTCCTGCGACGGTCAATCGGCATATCACACAGCTTTCGACCATTTTGAAATACTGCCGCGCCAATCAGCGTCCGATCGGAGAAGTGGAGCTCTTACGCGACTTTCGCCTGATCGACCCCCAACGGGATGGCGACAAGCGACCTGCCTTCGAGGTTGAAGATGTCGAGCGGCTCTTCGCGCATCCCGTCTGGACATCGACGACGTCCGAGGTGGATATGCGGCAGATCGCAAGCCGACAGCAGATTTTCGCGGCCGTCTATTGGCTGCCGCTTCTCGGCTACTACACCTGCGCACGCTTGTCGGAGTTGACCTATCTCGAGATCGACGACGTCGATGTAACGCGGGGCACGCTCAGGATCAGGCCAACCCGCAGACGGCGTCTCAAGAATGCGGTGTCACAGCGAACTCTGCCGATCCATCCCGAACTTATTCGGCTCGGCTTCCTCGATTTTGTGCAGAGACGGTCGGGAAAACGAACGGACCTAATTTTTTCGGAAATTGAACAGCTCGGTGAAAACACCCCACTGTCGAACTTGTTTGACAAGCGCTGGAGCGTCGTCCTGGACGAAGCCGTGCCGTCGGCACGGGAAGAAGGAAAAACGTTCCATTCCTTCCGGCACTTCGGCAACATGGAAATGATCTTAGCCCTTGTCCTCGACCCGATACGCGAGTCGATGATGGGTCACGAGGGCGCCACAGTGAATTCGCGCCACTATAAAAAGACACTCAAGCCCGAGAAGCTTCAAACTGCTATCGCTGCCATACCTGAGGTCACAAGGAGCTTGAGCGCGTACGACTGGTCGCTGATGGAGAAGGCGCTCATGGAAGACCCGCCGAAATCAAGAGCAGCACGAACTTGTGAGGCGCGACGTCCGACATCCGGCGGATCACCCCGGCATGCTTCAGGCAAGGATCGCATCATCGTGCCTGGACGTTCGCCACATTCTGTCGAACCCCGCTCAGAACCACGCCGCAACCTGAAAAACACGACCTAACCGACTATGGATCGCGTCCGCTTAGATGTGTCATTTGTCCGGAGCGGACATTCTGCAAAGCGCCCATCCCGGTCATACAACCGCATCCTCACGATGCCTGAAAGCGGACATGCAAGCTTGGCATCGATTGTTCAGCAGCAGCAACGCTTCGATCAGCAATGCTGTGATGTAAGGCCTCCGGATATCCATGGTCACCGACGACCGTCCCGAGTCTGTGTGGCCATGTATCGTTGTGCTATGGAGTGCGGGGAGGATGACACGTCAGGATGCGGTCCATCGGTCAGCACCTCGTCGACGCATGGCCGCGCCTGTATCGCTACGCGTTGACCCTGACGCGCGAGCCTGACGCCGCACGGGACCTGATGCAGCAGAGCGCGCTCAAGGCGCTCTCCACGCGGACGACTCCCCGTGAGCCTCGGGCGGCCCGCGCCTACCTGTTCCAGATCGTGCGCCACGCCTGGATCGACCGGATCCGCCGTTCCCGCATCCGCAACGAGGACGAACTCCTCGATTGGCCCGACGAGGGGTTCGACGACCGCCTGATCGAGGCCATCGCAGTGCGCCAAGCCTTCGCCGCCCTCGACGCACCCTGCCGGTCTGTCGTGACCTGCGTGGATGTCGAAGGCTTGAGCTACCGGGAGACCGCCGAGCGGCTCGGTGTTCCCATCGGCACGGTCATGAGCCGACTGCACAGGGCGAGGAGGATCATGCTGCACCGGATCGCCGGGACATCCGATGGGAGCGAGGTGCCGTGATGCGCTGGGAGACCCTCAATGCCTATGTCGATGGGGAGCTCGATACGCAGAGCCGGCACGAGGTCGCGGAGTCGCTGGCCCGGGACCCGGTCCTGGCCGCGCGGGTCGCGACCCTGACCCGGCTGAAGCAGGGCCTTAAGGCGGCGGTCGTGCGGCCCCGGCGCGCGCCCATCGCCCGCGCCTCCCTCGGATGGGCCTGCGCCGCGGCCTTGGCCGTCCTCGTCGGCGCCGGGTGGCTGGTGATGGCGTCCCGGCCCTCGGCCGACCCCGCGCGTGCGGCCTTCACCGCCTGGAGCGCGGCGGGCTCGCCCGCGAACGACGTGCGGCTCGCGGGCGGCTTGCGTGGCTTCCCCCTCGATCTCGGAGTGGTCGGCTTCCGCTTGGTCTACCTGTCCCCGGACGACGGTGCGGCCGGTCGCCTCGCCGGGTACGAGGGACGTCATGGCTGCCGGCTGGCCCTCTGGAGCGGGCCGGCGCCTGCCCAAGCCGGTCTCGCAATCGCGGAAGGCAGAAGCGGCCTGCGCCTGGCCCGCTGGGACAGCGAGGGTCGCCACTACGTACTCCTGTCCGAGACGGTGCCGGCCGAGCGGTTCGCCCTGCTGGCCGAGGCGGCCGTGCTGCTCACCAAGCCGGACATGACCGACCGCCTGCGCATCGCCCTGGACCGGGCCACCGGCCTCCCGGAGCGCCCCTGCGCCGGGTGAGGGGCGAGGATGGAAATTATTTCGATCCGCCGCGAATAGACCGGGGGCGCCATGCGTCTCCCCTTCCGCACAGCGCGGGCCCGAACGCCGGAGCCGTGCGCGGACGGGGGAGGACTTTCGGATGCTCGACAGACGGGATCTCATCAGGCGCGCGGGCCTCACGGCCCTGGCGGGCCTCGGCGGCGGCAGCCTCGCTCCGCTGCGGGCACTCGCGGGTGAGACAGCCGCGCTGCCCTTCGGCAACGGCCAACGGCCCCTGGTGGCCTATCCGGGCAAGCGCCCGCTGCTCCAGATGACCGCGCGCCCGCCGCAGCTGGAGACCCCGTTCTCGGTGTTCGACGAGGGCGCGATCACGCCCAACGACGCGTTCTTCGTCCGCTACCATCTCGCCGACATCCCGACCGAGATCGATCCCGAGACCTACCGGGTCGCGATCAAGGGGCATGTCGAGAAGGAGATCTCGCTCTCGCTCGCCGACCTGAAGGCGATGCCGACGACCGAGATCGTCGCGGTCAACCAGTGCTCGGGCAATTCCCGCGGCTTCTTCGAACCACGCATGGCCGGCGGGCAGCTCGCCAACGGGGCGATGGGCTGTGCTCGCTGGACCGGCGTGCCGCTGAAGGCGGTGCTCGACAAGGCCGGGGTGAAGGCGGGCGCCGTCGAGGTCGCCTTCACCGGCCTCGACGGCCCCGTGATCCCTGAGACGCCGGACTTCGCCAAGTCGCTGAAGATCGACCACGCCCGCGACGGGCAGGTGATGCTCGCCTGGGGCATGAACGGGCAGGACCTGCCCTGGCTCAACGGCTATCCCCTGCGCCTCGTCGTGCCGGGCTTCTACGGCACCTACTGGGTCAAGCACCTGGACAGCATCAGCGTGCTCGACAAACCCTTCGACGGCTTCTGGATGCAGAAGGCCTATCGCATCCCCGACAACGACTGCGCCTGCACCCAACCCGGCAAGACGGCGGACAAGACGGTGCCGATCAACCGGTTCACCGTGCGCTCCTTCCTCACCAACCTGACCGACGGGGCGGATGTGAAGGCCGGGCGCACGCCCTTGCGCGGCATCGCCTTCGACGGCGGCTCGGGAATCAAGTCGGTGGCGGTCTCGACCGACGACGGCAAGACCTGGACGGAGGCGCAACTTGGGCAGGATCTCGGCCCCTACGCCTTCCGGCCCTGGACCCTCGCTGTCGACCTGACGCCGGGGGCGCACGCGATCCGGGTACGGGCCACGGGCAAAGACGGGGTGAGCCAGCCGATGGAGCCGCGCTGGAACCCGGCCGGCTACCTGCGCAACGTGGTCGAGACCACCCGCGTGCGCGTGGCCTGAGGGAGTGACGAGAATGACCCGCATCACCCTCGCCCTGACGGCGGCCCTCGCCCTCGCGACCGGCACAGCCCTGGCCGCGCCGAAATCCTACGAGGTGCCGGAACCGACCGCGACCCTGCGGGCGCCGAAGGCCGGCACGCATGCGGAGGGCTTCGAGGCGGCCCAGGCGAACTGCCTCGTCTGCCATTCGGTGGACTACATCGCGATGCAGCCGCCGGGCAAAGGCGCGGCCTTTTGGGAGTCCGAGGTGCATAAGATGGTCAAGGTCTATCACGCGCCGATCGACGAGGCGCAGGCCAAGGCCATCGCCGCCTACCTCACAGACACCTACTGAGCTTCGGCTTGCAAAGGGGGCGGTCCGGCGACCGCCCCTCCTCTCGTTACTGCGGCGCCTGCGTCTGGACCGTCGCGCCGATCTCGCCGGGCTTGCCCTCGACGATGACGAGGCTGCGCCGCGCGGCCTCGTTGGCGTTCTGCGTCACCTGCCGGATCGGGCCGACGGCGTTGACGATGGCCGCGCCCGCCGGGTTCGTCATGAAGGCTGCAAGCGGCTCCAGCGGCCCGGTGCCCTTCGGATCGGCCGCGAGGGCCAGGACGTAGGGCTTCTTCGGCGTGAGGCCGGTCACCGCCGCCTGCAGGGTCTGCAGGACGCCCTGGTCGAACAGCGTCACCTGCGTGGCCGCCTCGCCGTCCGGCCCGGCCAGCGTCAGCGTGCTCGATTGGCCCGCCACCCCCAGAGGCTGGAGGTTCGGCGCGCTGGCTCCTTCCGGCACCGCCTCGGGGACGTAGGCGACGCCCTGAGGCCCCTGGCCGATCGGGATCGTGGCGATGACGGTGTTGCTGCCCGTGTCGATCACCGCGACCGCATCGGCATTCTCCAGGCCGACATAGATCCGCGATCCGTCGCCCGAGGGCCAGAGGCCGTGGGGAAGCGCGCCGGTGGGAATGGTCGCGACCTGCGTGAAGTCGTCGGTGCGGAACACCTTCACTTGGTTCAGGCCGCCGATCGTCACGTAGGCGAACTGCCCGACCTTCGTGCGCGCGATGTTGACGTGGTTGGTGATCGGGCCCGTCTCGATGGTCTTGAGCGCCTTGAAGGGCGGCGTGGCCTCGAACACCTGGACGCGGCCGACGTCCTTGAGGGTGAACCACACCTGCTTGCCGTCCGGCGTCGCCGCGATGTCGGGGCAGAACGGGCTCTCCTGCTTGATCCGCCCGACGATCTCGCGGCTCTTCACGTCGATGGCGACCGTCTCGGGGCTGAAGCTGGAACAGACGTAGCCGTAACGCCCGTCGGGCGAGAAGATCGTCATGCCGGGCCCGTTCGGCACGGTGATCCGGCCCGTCTCCTTGCCGGTCCCGGCGTCGAGGATCGCGATATAGTCCTCGCCCCGCACGCTCACCCAGACTTCGCGCCCGTCCGGCGTGAAGAATGCCTCGTGCGGCGAGCGGCCGACATAGTTCGTGTGGCGTACCGTGTTGGTGGCGGTGTCGATGAAGCTGACCGAGTTCGAGCCGATCGAGACGGCGAGCAGAGTCTTGCGGTCGGGCGAGAAGCCCATCCCATGGACGAGGAGCTGACCGCGATAGAGCGGGCTCAGGTTCGCGGGCGTCGTGTCGCCGAGGCGGATCACGCCGAGGAGTTTGTTGTCGGCGGGATCGATCACCGAGACCGTGTTGGAGAACTGGTCCGAGGTGTAGAACCGGTCTCGGGGGCCGACCGGCACGTCCGGCGCCGAGGCGGACCCCGGTGCCTGACCCGCGAGGGCGGTTCCACCGAGGAGGGCGAGCAGCAGGGTCGCCGGAATGACGTGTCGCATCGTAAGGTCTCTTCGCGCTGACGAGGGGGATGGCGAGCGGCGATCCGCTCAGTGATGGTGAGGGGCCGGGCTCCGCTGCGGCGTGGCTTGCGCGACCGGCCGCTCGGCCAGGGCGCGGCGCATGACCTCGATCTCCTGCGCCTGCTCGACGATGATGCCCTGCGCGAGCCGGCGCAGGACCGGATCGCGGCCATAGGCGAGTTCGGCCTTCGCCATCTCGATCGCGCCCTGATGGTGCGGGATCATCATCGCGGCGAAGTCCCGGTCGGGGTCGCCGGACGGCGCCACCGCCATGTCCGCGTGCATTCGCGCCATCGATTGGGCCATCATCGCATCGAAGCCGCCGTGTGCGGACTCCGCATGCCCGGCGCGCATCATCATGCCGCCACCTAAGGCACCCCCGGCCATGAGCAGGGTGATGAGGATCGCCGTCGGTGCTCCGCGCATGGTCTCTCCCGCAGTGTCGAGGTCACGCGGTGAGAGATGCCGGTAGGGCCGGGATATTCCCCGCGGCACCGAGCGCGCCGATCACGGATGCGTGATCGGATTTCGACATGCTATTCCGGAATAGATCCGGCGTTTCCGGCATCTCTTGTCCAAGCGGCGGCGCGAGCATGGCCAGCGCCCCGATCCGGAGACCGCCTTGGACGATCTCGCCGTCCTGATCGAACCGCAGATACCGGCCCTGCGCCGCTACGCGACCGCGCTGCTGCGCCAGCGTGAAGCGGCCGACGACCTCGTTCAGGACACGCTGGAACGGGCGATCCGCGCGTGGCCGCAGCGCCGCGAGGGCGATCTGCGGGCGTGGCTGTTCGCGATCCTGCGCAACCGCTACCTCGAAGGCGTCCGCCGCCGCCGGGGCATCGAGGTCGGCGTGGAGGCGCTGGACACGATCGCCGATTTGGGGGCCGATCCCGAGGCGGCTTTGGGCGCGCGGGACGTGCTCGATGGGATCGCCGCGCTTCCCGAGGAGCAGCGATCCGTCCTGCTCCTCGTCGCAGTCGAGGACATGTCCTATGCCGAGGTCGCCGCCGTGCTCGCGGTCCCCGTCGGCACGGTGATGTCGCGCCTCAGCCGGGCCCGGGGGCGGATGCGCGCCTTTCTCGATCTGGCGCCCACGATCGTCACCGGGCATCTGCGGAGGGTGAAATGACCGCGTCCGACCCGCGTCCCGTCGGCGAGGACGACCTGCACGCCTTCGTGGACGAACGGCTCGATCCGGGCCGCCGCGCCAGCGTCGAGGCGTGGCTCGCCGCGCATCCGGAGGCAGCTGCGCGGGTCGCCGCCGATCGGGAGGTGCGGGACCGCCTGCGGGCTCGGCTCGCGCCCGTGGCGGAGGAGCCGATCCCCGCCCGCCTGCGCATCGCGAACCTCGCGGCTCCGCGCCGGATGGGGATCCCGCGCTGGTGGAAGAACCTGGCGGCGGCGGCGCTCCTGCTCGCCCTCGGCGGCGTGGCCGGGTGGGCCGGGCGCGGCGCCATGCCGGGTGCGGGCGCGCCCGCCGAACCGATGACCCAGGCGGCCGTCTCCGCCTTCCGCACCTACGTGGTCGAGGCCGCCCATCCGGTCGAGGTCCGCGCCGATGGCTCATCCGACCTCGTGCAATGGCTCACCGCGCGACTGGGACGGCCCGTCATCGTGCCGGATCTGCAGGCGCAGGGTTTCCGGCTGATGGGCGGTCGCCTGCTCCCCGCCGGAGACGAGCCGGCGGCCATGCTGATGTACGATGACGACCGGGGCACCCGTTTGACCCTCTACAGCCGGGCCGGGCCGTCCGGTGGGCGCGGCGTGTTTCGCTATGCCCGCGCGGACGACGTGGCGGCCTTCTCGTGGATCGACGCGGGCATGTCCTACGTGGTGACCGCCCGCACGGACGAAGCGCGGCTGCTCCGGGTCGCCCAGGCGGTCGATGCGCAGGTCTCGGGCCAACGCGAAGGCGCGCGGTGACGCGCGCGTCCAGTGTGCATAGAGACGCGACGGCCCCGCCTAATCTCCCCCGTCCGCCCAGGCCCTTCTGAGCCCGAAACGCCATGACCCTCGACCAGTTGCGGATCTTCGTGGCGGTGGCTGAACGCCAGCATGTCACCCGGGCGGCCGAGGCGTTGAATCTCGTCCAGTCGGCGGTCAGTGCCGCCATCAACGCGCTGGAGACCCGGCACGCCGTCAAGCTGTTCCACAGGGTCGGCCGTGGCATCGAACTGACCGAGGCAGGAAGCGTCTTTCTCGGTGAAGCTCGCGCCGTGCTCGCCCGCGCCCAGGCGGCCGAACTGGTGCTGGCGGACCTCAGCGGCCTGCGGCGCGGCACATTGACCATCCAGGCGAGCCAGACCATCGCCAGCCACTGGCTCCCCCGGCATCTCGTCGCCTTCCGGGCGGCCTACCCGGACATCGTCCTGCGTCTCGGCATCGGGAACACTGCGGAGGCGGCCGAAGCGGTGCGGGCGGGGACGGCGGAACTCGCTTTCGTGGAAGGCGCGATCGACGACGCCAGCCTGGGGAGCACGCCGATCGCCGAGGACCGGCTGGTGCTCGTGGTCTCGGCCGGCCACCCCCTGGCCGGATGCGCACGGCCGGAACCAGCCGACCTCGCTTCGGCCTCCTGGGTGCTGCGGGAGCCCGGATCGGGCACGCGCTCCGCCTTCGAGGCGGCGCTCGTTGCTTTGGGCATCGCGCCGGATACCCTCGCCGTCGCCCTGGAACTGCCGTCGAACGAGGCCGTCCTCGCCGCCGTCGTCGCGGGGGCCGGCGCGAGCGTGCTCTCCGAAGCGGTTGTCGGACCCGCGCTGCGAACCGGCGCACTCGTCGCCGTGCCCCTCGCCCTGCCGACGCGGACCTTCCAGGTCCTGCGCCACAAGGAGCGTTACCGCAGTCGCGCCGCCGACGCACTGCTCGCCCTAATTCACGCCGCCCCCTGACCGGCTGCGCGACTCAGGCGACCTCGACTCGCACACGGTGCCACGAAGCGCTGAGGTAGCCCTTGAAGTTCCACGTGTCGTCCGGCTGCGCCGGCTGGGTCTGCCCGGCCGAGTCCCAGGCGCGCACCGCGAGTTCGTGTTCGCCGGGCGGAAGGTCCAGCACGATCTCCCAGAACGTCCAGGCGAAGGGCGCGTCGGCCTCGTGGTCCAGCGTGGCCTGGCGCCAGGAGCGCCCGCCGTCGCCCGAGACATCGACCCGCACGACCGCCCGGTCTCCCGCGATCGCGTACCCACGGACGGGGGTCTCCCCCGCTTCGAGCCGAGCCCCGCGCGGGGGCTCGCAGATCGCCGCGTTGAGCGGCATCGTCTCGATGGTGTGGCCTTTGGAAGGATCGGCGGTCTCGGCCGTCACGTCCGGTGGGAACAGCTTGTAATCGTCGGCTTGCATCGGGTTGGCCGACGGATGGTCCTGCACCGTGATGCGCCGCAGCCATTTCGGGCTGCGCACCCCCGCGAAGCCCGGCACGACGGCACGGGCCGGGAAGCCGTGCTCGGGCAGCAGCGGTGCCCCGTTCATCGCAAAGGCCAGCAGCGTCTCGTCGGCGAGCGCCTTGGCGAGGGGAATGGAGACGCCGTAGGGCCGGCCCTCGACCACGTCGTGGCTTTCGAAGGCCACGTGGAGATCCGCTCCCGGCGTCACCCCTGCCGCTCGCAGGATGTCGCCGAGGCGGACGCCCGTCCAGTCCGCCGTCCCGATGGCGCCAGCGTCCCAGGGATCGCCCGAGACCGGGGCGACCGCTCGCATATCGGCACGGCGGTTGCCGGCGCACTGCATCGTGGCCGTGACGGTCACCTCGGGAAAACGCGCGCATAGATCCGTCAGGGACAGATCGAGAGGCATTGCCACCGCACCGTCAACGGACAAACGCCATGTGGAGGCGTCGATCTCCGGCAGGTCGCCGTGGGAGCGGACGTAGAAATCGTCCGCGGCGGTCCGGTAGTGCGCCCGCAGGCGGTCCAGCGGCGGCTCGGCGTTGTAGGGCCGCTCGCTGTGGACGATCAGGCGCGCCATGCGCTCGGCTAAGCTCTGCATAGTGGCTCCTTCCGGGGAGAGGTCGGGGTTCAACGCATTCGGACGCACCGGGTGGCGCGCCCCGGTCAGGCGATGCCGAGCAGGCGGATCAGCCCGAGGCTCACGACGGTCAGGGCGGCGAGAGAGGCGACGACCGCCAGGGTGACGCGGGGTCCCGCCTTGACGACGCTGCGCACATCGACCCCGAGGCCGAGGGCCGCCATCGACACGATAGTTAGCCCGTTCGCCGTCGCGGCCATGGGGTGCACGGCCGCCTCGGGAATGAGCCCCGCCGAGCGGAGCCCCGCCAGGGTCAGGAAGGCGAGGATGAACCACGGCACCAGCCGGTGCAGCGGCACCCGGCTCGGGGCGGGGCCCTCATCGACCGTCTGGGACGGGACGGTTGCGTCCGCCTCTCCCCGCAGCCGGCTCGCGCCCAGCGAGAGGGCGAGCACCACCGGCCCGAGCATCAGCACGCGGACCAGCTTGACCAGAGTTCCGACCTGGACGCTGAGAGCCGCCACCGGAGCCGTAGCAGCCAACACCTGCGGTACGGCATAGACCGTAAGCCCCGCGAGCACGCCGTACTGCATCGGCGAGAGCCTGAGCAGCGGCACGAGCAGGGGCAAGCCGAGGACGACGAGGACTCCGAGCACGGCGGTGAACGCGATGGACGAGGCGACGTCCTCGCCGTCCGCGCCAATCACCGGGGCCGCCGCCGCGATCGCCGAGTTTCCGCAGATGGAGTTGCCGCAGGCGACGAGGATGGCGAGGCGCGGGGCCAGCCCGAGGGCCCGGCCGATGCCGTAGCTCCCGGCGATGGCGAGAGCCACCACCCCTGCAATGCCGATGAGCAGTCCGGGTCCTGCCGCAAGCAAGGTACCCAGGCTCAGCGAGGCGCCGAGCAGGACGACGGCGATCTCCAGGACGGTCTTGGCGCCGAACGCGATACCGCGAACGAAGCGCGGCCCCGGGCTCCAGGCTGTGCGAACGGCCGTGCCTAGCACGATGGCGAGAACGAGAGCCTCCAACCACGCACGACCGAAGAAATACTCCTCGACCCCTTCCAGGGTGAGGGCGGCGCCTGTCACCGCGAGGCACAGGATCAGGCCGGGCAGGACGTGGCGCAGGGCAAGCTTGCGCGACATGGAAAAGGTTGCTGCGAACATGGTGCGGACACATCGTGGGCTGGATCTGCTCTGGATCATGGCCGCAGCCAATCGATCAATCCAATGGAACGTATCGAACGTTTTGATCGAATTATTTGATGAGTTGCCGGTGATCAGCAGCTTTCGTTTCTCCTCACGGCCGTAGCGCCATCGGAGTGAGTGGACAGATTGCGCGGAAGCCCTGCAGATCTTGGTTCCGGAGTTTCCAACGCAAACGACCGGATCCTTCAGGCGAGCTTGTGTCGCCTGAACAGCCAACAGTACGCCGAGCAGGGGCTGTTGAAATTACGGCTGATTTTCCCATCAACTCATCGGAGCGGACGGATCGATTTCGGTCACGCCCAGCTTCGTTGGCGGGTGCCTTAAATAGTTGAGTTGGATGGATTTCTGCTGGTCCGCTTTAAAGCAGAAAGGCGTCGGAGCGGGCGTAGCCGTGTCGCTGACGCACCCACAGAGGCAGTCTGACCGTCCGAATGCGGATGAATGAAATCAGAAGCGGCCCGCGATGGTGAGGCGCACAGCCGTGGGTTCGACAGGGTGAAACACGCGATCGATCAGCCCTTCGGCCGGCTCGCCGGGCAGGCGCGAGACATACGCGTAGGTGATCTGATCGGACTTGCTGTTCGTCAGGTTCAGCACGTCTAGGGAGATGCTAATGCCGCTCTCGAAGTTGTAGCCGACCCGGCCGTTGAAAAGCGCGGTCGCCCGCGAGCGGATCGAATTGTCCTCGATCAGCGGACGCGGCCCGAAGTAGCGGAAGCGGAGGGACCCGAACCAGCCGAGCGGCTCGCCGAAGGTGACGCCCGCCGAGGCGATCGTGGTAGGCGCCTCAGGCACCCGGTTGCCCACCGGGTCGAAGCTGGAGAACCGGGCGTTGGTGATCGTCAGATCGCCCTCTAGCGAGAGCCAGGGCGTCACGGCATAGCGGTTCGTCCACTCGACCCCGAAGCGCCGGGTCGGACGGCTCGGCTCCGTGGTGCCTGTGTCGCCCTGGAAGATGTTCTCGGAGGCGAAGTCGAGCCGAAACAGCGCGAGGCTCGTCTCCAGCCCGGCGATCGAGCGGTTGCGGACGCCGACCTCGTAGCCCGTGGAGGGCACCAGGAACGGCGAGCGGGTGATGTTGAACAGGGGGCTCGCAGGATCCACCGTGGCGGTGACGCCGCGGGCGTCGTTCGAGTGGAACCCGCCGCCGTAATTCACATAGAACTCGGTGTCGAACCACGGCCCGAGCACGAGACCCAGCTTCGGGTTGACGATCCCGTCCGTGGCCTTGCCCGAGTTGGCCGGCGTGTCCGAGCGGACATCGGCGTAGTAGCCATCGGCGCGCACGCCCACGCTCGTGCGCAACCACTCGGTCCAGCGCACACGCGTGTCGAGGTAGAGCGCACCGCTCGACTCCAGCACCCGGTCGTCGAGCACGCCGGAGCGGTACTGGCGTGCAGTGGTGTTGAACAGGCCGACCCGGATTGAGTCGGTGCGGGTCTGGGCGCCGACCTCGACCTCCAGCGGCCGGCCGAACAGGTCGCCCTGGAAGATGTGCAGGACCTCGCCGCCGCCAAGGATGCGCTGATCGAGCTGGTGGAACTGGTCGCCGTTCACTGGGTCGTTGAGAAAGTAGGTGAAGTCGTTGAATAGGTTCATCTGGTAGCGGATCACGTAGGCCGAAGCCCGGGTGATGCCGGTGTCGTCCGTGGCGCTGAACCGCCCCGAGAGGGAGAAGCGGCTCGTGTCGCCGCCATCCGTGGGGTTGATCGTGCCGTAGCGGCTGAGCTGCCCCGAGACCACGGCACGCTCGGGTATCTGGTTGGTCGCCGTCCACTTGGCGGCGTAGGCCATGCCGGTGATCGAAAACCCGTCCAGCGCCGTACCCTGGCTGTAGCGGGCGACGCCGTTGATCTTGCGCAGGGCGTCCGGCACGACCCACGGCCCGTCGTAGACCTGCGCCTCACCGGCCACGAGCAGGTTGCCCTCGCCCAGCGGCACCGAGGTGATCGATAGGGCTCGCTTGTAGCCGAATGACCCTATTGAGGTCAGGGCGAGGTTCTTGGGCGTGCTGTCGAGGTAGTCGATCCGGACCGAGCCCGCGGAGGCGAAGTCGCCGTCGCGCACGAAGTACGGGCCCTTGTGGAACTCCACCGCGCCGACGAGTTCGGGGATCAGGAAGTTGAGGTCGGCATAGCCCTGACCGTGGGCGTGGGTGCGCATGTTCACCGGCATGCCGTCGACGCTGATGGCGATGTCGGTGCCGTGGTCGAGGTTGAAGCCGCGCAGGAAGTACTGGTTGGCTTTGCCCTCGCCGCTGTGCTGGGTGACGATCAGACCCGGGACCTCTTCGAGCACCTCTCCGGGGCGTGTGACCGGCCGGGCGTTGATGGCCGCGCCGCTGATGATGCCAGCGCTGGCGGAGTCCACCGTCAGCAGGGCGCCGCCGATCCCGGTAACGCCTCCGACGTACCCGGCGCTGGCGTTCGGCGTCCCTGGCGTGAGAGTGGTCGAAGGCTGCGCGGAGACCACGGAGATCTCGGACAGCGTGACTGCGGACGGTGATGGCGCAGCCGCATCGGGAGCTGCCCATCCAAGAGTGCATGTCGCAATGACGAGACCGCCAGTGGTGAGCAGCGGACGGGTGACGCTGCGAACGCGAATGCCTAGTGCGGAGCAACTGGGCCGGGAGATCGGACGAGGCACTTGCAGACCGGGCAAAGCGTGACGGTTCGCTTGTTCTCACACGGATGGAGTATGAGAAACATACGGATAACTCACACCGCCGGATTAGCTTGGCCCTGTTGCTCGTGAGACGCAGCGCCATCGGCAACCTTGTTGTCATGGCCATGCAGATGATGAGCTTCGTCACCTTCAGGGATGAGATGCAGATGACCGTAACGGACCCCGCGCTGGGTAATGACGGCGTCCGCGTAGCTCTGCATCTGAGAGACTGACCCGTGCAGAACGGCCACCTCCAGGCAGTCGTCCTGGTTGAGGTGGACGTGCATGCTGGCGATGGAGACGCCGTGCTGGTGACCCTGATCGGTCAGCCGGCGGGCCAGATCGCGCGTGCCGTGGCTGTAGACGTAGCTGAGCGCCCCGTAGCAGGCCGCTGATCCAGCGCCGGCGGCGCGGGCAGGCGCCAGGGCGTCGCGGACAATATCGCGCACGGCCTCGGAGCGGCTGCCGTAGCCGCGGCTGTCGCAGAGTGCATCGATCGCCGTCAGCAGTTCGTCGTCGATGGTGATGGTAACGCGCTGCATGAGTGTCTCGATGTGACCGTCGCGGCGCAGCCAGGTGGCACCGCTTTCCACCCTTAGTCGAAGTCGTCGGAGAACGGACGAACGGCCACTTTAGATAACCGCCGTTAGCGTTTCGATCGGCTGGGGTGGGTGGAAAGCTTCCGGTCCGCTTCCACGCCGATCAGTTTGAAAAGGAGGCCTCGGCCGACCTGCGTCAGGCCAGCGACTTGGACATGCGATAGTTGTGGATCACGATGCCGTTCAACACGAAGTCGTTTCGGACAACGACCTTGAAGCCTCGACGCTCGAAAAGAGGGCGCGCGCCTTCGCTGGCTTCGACGTACAGAACTGCTACCGCCGCAGCTCTAGCTGCGTCTTCCAGGGCGGCGTAGATCGCGGATCCGACGCCTGTCCCGATCCTGTCTGGACGACAATAAAGGTGGTCGATATGGCCGTTGGGTTCCAAGTCCCCATAGCCGATAGGCTGTCCAGCTTCATCGATCGCGACGAGGAATGTCCGACCCTTGGACTGTCGAAGATACCGTTCGGGTTCCGGCCTCGACGGGCTCCACGCCTTCACCTGCGTGTCGGAATAGTATCGACGACCGGCTTCATGGACAGACGCATGAAACAGCGTTGCAAGCGCATCGGCATCTGACGGTTCGAAGGGGCGAATGATCATGCCAAAGCGCTATGGCTGCTTCTAAAAAATCGAAAGGGGCTCCTCAACGGCGGCAAAGGGTCCAGGCCGTGTCAAAACGCCGGGAATGGGCTTTGTGCTGGGTGCCGCCCCACTCTTGCGAGAATAGGCCTTCCATCGCTCGGAGCGATCTTTTGTGGTCGAGCAGTTGTCCGTTTGAGTTGAAGGCGCTGCTGGATGGCTTTTTAGTCCCTCAGTGAACGATCAAAGGCCTGTGCTCAGGCAGGGATCGCTGCCAAGAGCTTCCGGCTTCCCATGATGTTGAGAACTCGCGTCAGATTGTAGGCCAGGACCTGGAGTGCCATCTCGGTCGAGACGCGTGGCAACGTCTTGGTCAAGAAGTGCGTCGCCCCCATCCGCGCCTTCAGCGTGCCAAAGGGGTGCTCGACCGTCTCGCGCCGGACCCGCATGGCCCGCGGATCGCCGTCCAACCGGCGCTGCACGGCCTCCAGCACGTCCTCGTGTTCCCACCGGGTCACCCGGCGCTCCTTGCCCGTCGTGCAGGCTTCCTTCATCGCGCAAGTCGAGCAGACATTCGTCCAGTACCGATGCAGGGTCAGGCCATTCTCCACCGAGGTGTAGCGATGGGAGAGCGTCTGACCCGCCGGACACAGGTAGGTGTTGTCCTGACGACGGTAGAGGAAATCATCCTTGCCGAAGCGTCCGACGGCCTTCGCGCCCGAGGTCATCGGCCGGGGCAGCGTCACGGTGATGCCGGCGCGTTCGCAGGCCAGGATCTGTTCACTGGAATAGTAACCCCGGTCTGCCACTGCATCGAGCGTGTCCGCTTCCAGAGCCTCCTTGGCCCGTGTGGCCATGCCACTGAGCTGCGCCCGGTCCGAGCCGGCATTGGTGACCGCGTGCGCGACGATCAGGTGATGCTCGGTCTCGACTGCCATTTGGACGTTGTAACCCACAACGCCCGATCCACGGCCGCTGGTGGCCATGGACCGCGCGTCGGGATCGGTCAGCGAGACCTGCCGGTCGGGTGCGGCCTTCATCTGCTCCTCCAACCCCGCCAGCCGCTCCATCTCCTGCCCGAGGCGGGCGACCTTCTCTTTCAGCCTCTCCACCTTGGCTGCCAGTTCCGGCGTCGGATCCTGACGATCGGCTGTGTCGAGCTGCGAGAGGTAGCGTGACACGCTCTCCTCGATCTGCTGGCGGCGCCGGTCGAGCTTGCCTTGCGTAAAGTTGCGGTCGCGATTGTTGACCGCCTTGAACTTCGAGCCGTCGATCGCGACGCACGTCCCCGTCAGTAGGCCCATCGTGCGGCACAGGGCGACAAAGCGGGCACAGACGCGCCCGATGGCGGAGCCATTCTGCCGGCGGAACTCGGCAATGGTCTTATGATCGGGCGACAGCTGGCCGATCAGCCACATGACCTCGACGTTGCGGCCCGCCTCGCGCTCCAGCCGTCGGCTCGACGGGACCCGGTTGAGATAGCCGTAGACGTACAGCTTCAACAGGGCGGCCGGATGGTAGCCCGGTCGACCCGTCCGTGCCGCATCGACGCCCGCAAAGCCGAGCGCGCCGAGGTCCAGGGCCTCCACGAAGGCATCGACGACGCGGACAGGGTTGTCCTCGGCGATCCAGTCCTCAAGACAAGGGGGAAATAGCGTCGTCTGATCGCGCTCGGCACCGACAACGAACCGTCCCATGCCGTCCTCCGGTCGTGCAGAGGAAAGCTACCACCATCGGGGTTTTGACACAGCCAGGGTCGTTAGGAGGCCGTCCGCTTTTCCAGCGGACTTATTCGGAAGCGGACCAGCTGCTTTCGGCCAATTCCAGCCAACTGTCGAGCGTCCGATTTCTTCGAGCTTCCTCCCTAAACCGGAACAGCAGCAATTCACCCAACATAGATCTTCATCAAGTCTTCTCTGCGCTTGCGCTACGATATCTGATACCTGCCGTACAGTAGTGGGGTTTGGAACTCCACTCATGCCAATGCGGCATCGCATTCGAAGGGAACAGCCTCTTCGCTTTTGACTACGTGAACATCACCGCTGGTACCATAAGGCTCGGCGGTGGCGCTGCTCCCGATTACGCGTTGCGTCGACGCAGGTCGGCGATGCGCGCGATCAGCATGGTGCGCAGCTCCTGCACTTCCGCGTAGGCGGCCTCCGCCTTCTCGAAGGCGCCAAGACCTTCGCGGCGGATCTCCTGTGTCAGCGCCTCGATGCGCTTCACCGCCCAGAGGAAGCTCGGCGTCTCGGGCGCAGCGGTCATGTCGGTGCGGATCGTGGTCATGCTAGGGTTCTCCACGTTGTGGCTCAGTGGGTGGTTACGGAGGGGATGGCTGTGGTCCAGGCTTCGACCCGGGCGGGCACGGTGCCGTCCGGGAAGAGCAGCAGCAGGTCTGTCTCGGCGCGGGCCTGCTCGGCCGTGCTGACGATTTGGCCCGTTTCGGCCGCGATCACCAGCGTCAGGGCTTCGCTTAGGAGATCCTCCTCCCCGCTCTCTTCGAGCAGGGCAGCCTCATTGAGCGGGGTGGCCCCGGCGGTATCGGCAGCTGATGCGGACTTCGCGCTGACACAGGTGGCAGCGGCGAGATTGGCGAGTAGGCTCCGCTCGACCGCTTGGCCGAGGTGACGCAGCCGCTCGTCGGCCTGGTCAGCGAGATTGCGCAACGCCCGATCGAAGGCGGCCCCGGCCCGGGCCAGGACGATGCGGCCCGCCGCCTCCAGCTCCGCCTCGATCGCGGCATCGAGGTCGGCCAGCGCCCGCTCGGCCCGGTTCCCGGTACGCTCGACGAGCTGGCGTACCAGCATCGCCGCCGCCGTCGGGGTCGGCTCCGAGCGCGCCGCCACTGCATCGAGCGCGGTGCAAGGGGTGCCGGCATGACCGAGGCCCGTGATCAGGTTCGGAACCTCAGGGTGCGCGGCAGCGTTCGCTGTCCCGAATGCGTTAAGAGGCCGGAACGCCTCGACCGGTCCGCCGCCCCGGCAGACCAGCGTCGCGGAGAGGCCGTGCTCGTGCTGAAGGCCCGCTACCCGGGCGAAGGCCTCGGCCAGCGAGCGCTCCGCCCCCGCCCCCTCGAAGATCGCCCAGACCCGGTGGATCCGGATCAGTCCAGCTACCTCCAGCGGCTGCAGCACGTGCTCGACGTCGCGGCGCACCTCGCCGTGCTCGGAGACGACGAGGGCGATGTGGCAGGGATCCTCCGGTTCGCTCCAGGTCTCGGGCCCGAAGCGCCGTCCCTCCAGGCGCAGCCGCTGCAGCGTGCGCTCGCGGTCGAGATCGGCCTCGAGCGGGACCTGACCGACGCAGATCAAGCCGATGACCTTGGCCTGGACGCCGGCCCCGCGGCCGAAGCGCTGGCGCAGGCTGGTGCGTAAGGTGAGCGTGACCGTGCGGTTGACGAGCCCGGCGGGGTCGAAGTCCGGACCGTACTCGGTCCGGATCTGGGCGAGTTCAGCCGAATCGAGCCGGGCCTTCAGCCGGGGCGGATCGTTGGTGAGGCGGGCCTCGGCCTCACCGAGCAGGATGAGATAGCCGTCCTGTCCGTTCGGCTCCGCGGTGAGCACGCTGGCGCGCACCGTGTGCTCGCCGCGCAGGCGCTGGCGCAGCCAACCGATCAGGTCGCGCAGCTCGCCGACGACCGCCGCCTCGGAGTGAACCGCATCGCCCGCATCGGGCAGGCTTCGGCGGCCGCCGTCCGGCAATGAGGCCGGACGCGGCGGTCGGGGCGGTGTGTCCGGCCCGTGATGGAATCTGTGATGACGCATGGGATGTCGGAATCCTGTGTTGTTGTGAAGGTGTCGCGAACGCGCGGGCTCGCGTGCGGAGGGTCGAGGAGCAGCGTGAGACGCGGTGACTGAGGAGCGGATCCGGCCGCCCGGATGCGGGCAGCCGGATCGATATTCACCGCCTCAGTCGAACAGCGGCCCCTGTCGGGTGGGGCCCGGATCGGTGGGAGCTTCGGACGCCGATGCAGGCGCTGTCGCGACCGGGTCTGGACCGAGCGCGCGGGCGATCGCCGCGAGGCGGACGTAGCCCCCGGTCCGGAGCTCGCCGCGCAGGATTTCGGTAAGATCAGCGAGCAGCGCCTCGGCGGTGTCGCAGGCGCGGAAGGCCACGCCGTCGATCAGGGTCGGCGCGCTGACCCGACGGAACAGCACCGGTACCGGCAGCACGGCGATGCGGCGCATCAGGCCCTCGTCCGAGAGCGCCCGGTGAGCGAAGCCGAGGCCCGGCTCGACCACAACCGCGTCGAGGGTGCCCCAGTCCCACTGGTCGTAGACCGCCGCGAAGGCCTCGTGCAGCGCAGCGACCGAGCCCGGCTCCTCGTAGGCGACGGGCAGGCGGATCAGCTCGATCAAGCCTTGCTCGTACCAGCGTGCGAGCGTCGCCCCGATCGGGTGAGGCGCGGCGTCGTCCGGCTCGATCAGCACGACCCGCCGGAGCTTCTGAGGGACTGGAAAGCCGCGTTGCCGGTCCCACAGTCCATCCGCTTCCAATGCCGCCTGCGCTATCCGATCCTGTTCGCGCCAAGCCTGGAGGAAGGCACCGCGCTCGAGCCCGAGCACCTGCCCGGTCAGTCCGAGCAGCGGATCGACCACCAGGGTGAGCAGCAGGGTGTGCTCGCCCACGAGGTGGTCCGGGTCGAGCAGGACGCCCGAGGCTGCCTCGATCTGGCGCAGGAAGGGGCCGGAGAGGACGGCGCTGAGCCGGCCCGGGCGATGCGGATCGAGTGGTTCGAGCGCGAGCAGTAGCCCGTCCCGGTGCCGGCGCGATTGCCGGACCTGGGCGCGGACCCAGAGGCCGGTCGGGGTCAGCGCGCAGCCGGGCTCGTTCGCGCCGGAGGGCGCGTCGTGATCTGTCATGGTGGGGGGACTTTCGTGATGCGGGGTCAGGGGATCGAAGGAGCCTCGCCGACCTCGGGCCGGCGCTGTGCGAGCGCCGCCCTCCGTCATCCCGTCGTCAGGTCATTCCGGGGTTTCGAGCGAAGGTGCCTTCGCCCTGCTTCCCCATTCTTGTGCTCGTCCTCGCCTGTTCTCGTCCCTGATTCCCCACCCGAGCCTGTACGGCGGCCCCGGCGGCACCGGCTCGGGTGAGCACGCCATCGTCCAGTCCTTCGTGTGTTGTCCAACGCAGCGCCAAGTCTTTGCTACAAAATCGGCATTCGGCCTCGGGTGTTGTCCAACGCACCCCCCTGCCGATGTGTGACGTAGGGTCATCCGTCTCGGCGTCGTACCCCTATCCCATCTGCCGGATCCCACCGATCCGGCAGCCTTCCTTCGTCTCCCCGGCACTCAGGCCGACAGCGGCTCGGCTTGGAGCTCCGGCCCGCGTGCGGCCTCGACCCGCCTTCAATATCCCATGAAGGCAACACGATGCGTCCCGACTAGGGGAAAGTTGTACTGCCAGATCAGCAACGCACTCCAAGTGACGATCCACTCGTACATCCAGTCGTCGTTCTCGGCGAAGGCGTCCCAGAATGCTTTCTCGCGAGCTACATCATGGGCTGCGAGGGCCTTTCGCACATCCCTCACGGTGAGGTAGCCGCACGCCACCATCTCCAGGCCGACGTGGATCAGGTCGGCGCGATCCTGCATCAGCACGGCCATCACCTCGCGGCGCAGACGCTCGCAAAGCACCGAATCGGTCAAGACGAGCAGCGCGTCGTCGTCGAGCCCGGCCATAACCTTCAGCGGGCTCTTCTTCCCTCGACCCTCCCGGTAGGCGACGACTGGGTGCCTCCTATCCGTCTCCTGGCCCTGGACGAGCCTATACCGGCGCAGCCAGAGGTCGGCGGTGGGCTCATCCCAGAGATCGATCGGCCCCTTGAGCTCGCCGGGCTCGGGCGGCCAGTCCATCATCCACTCGGCGACATCCGCGATGGTCCAGCGCTCCAGCGCCCGGGCGCCCGGCACGAGCGGGAGATCCCAGCAGGGATGATGGGCCAGGATCTCCGCCGGTGGACGCCCGCGGAAGCCGAGGTCGAACGGCGCCTCGGCATAGACCCTCTGCTCCGGCGCCAGCAGGGAGAGGTCACGGCAGGCCGCGCGGGCGTCGCGGAAGGCGTCGGAGGCGAACACTTCGGGCAGGGCGCGCACGATCTCGGGATCGGTCAACGGCATCGGAGCGTCGAGGCGCGCCTTCCAGACAGCCGGGTCGAGACCGGCATTCTGCGCGAGCGCGTAGAGGATCGGGCGCATCCGGGCATTCAGGCTCTCGCGGGCCGCATGGCGGCGCGCCGCCTTGGTGCGCGCGGGCGCCGGGCGGTCCTGGCGCGGCCTGTCGACAGCGGCGGCCGCGCCATCGCGCCGGTCCGCCGTCTCTCCGACGACGTCTGGCGCCTGCACGCCGATCAGTCCCAGGCGGAAGCGCTGGCTCATGAGGCCGGCGCGCATGTGGTCGAGAAGCGACACGACGGTCGCCGGGTCGCGGGGCGGATCCCGATCGCTGACGGGATCGGTGGTGGGGCGGGTGTTCGACATGATCGTGGGTTCCTAGTGCTCATGCTGCGGGATGGGAGCGCCCCAGCATCGGGGCTGCCCCGGCGGCGCGGCGCCCGGGGATTGGGGCCGGCCAGTAGGGCGTTGCGCTGGGGATCGAGGCTGGAGGCGGGGCGGTCTTCGTCCGGCCTCCGGGGTGAGACGCCGGAGCGCTCCCAGCTACCGAGACGCCCTGATGCTGGAGCGCCGAGATGCCGTGATGCCGAAGCGTCACGATGCCGGAGCGTCACGGCATCAAGGCGTCGTGATGCCGGGCGGTCGGGACCAAGGCATGAGCGGGGTCAGCTCGTGTCCCGGTGGATCGGGGACGGCAGGTGGCCGCTCTCGCGCAGGACCGCCTCCGCGCCCTCGACCAGCAAGTCGTTGACCTTGCAGTCGCGGGCGAGCGCGAGCTCCTTCAGGCGCCGCAGCGTCGCCGCGGACAAGTAGACCGAGGTTCGCCGCGTCGCCGCGGAGCCTCGGCCCGCGGCCGGGCACACCTCGCTCCGCGCCGCCGGGACGCGCTCCGCCGGAATGGCCGACGGGCCGGAGCCGGGCGGTGCCCCGCCCAGATCGTCCAGGCTGCCGAGCAGGTCGAGCCGCTTCCGCGGGGGCCGGGTCGGGTCGGTCATCGTGGCATCTCCATCAGGCGCTGCGCGGTCCAGGCCCAGAGCGCGCGAATCTCGGCCGCCGCCTTGCCGGTCGGGGCGAACTCGGTGACGGCCTGGCCACCCAGCAGCGCGTCCTGATGGTCGATCCGCTGGGTCAGCGGCGGTTCGGCCAGATGGCCCCAGCGGCGCAGGCGCTCGGCGTAGCCGGCGGTGCGCGCGCCGGCCTGCGGCGGGCACTGGCTCAGAAGGAGCGCCAGGCGCGCGGCGAGGCCGATCTGGGCGAGCGCCCGCAGCGTCGGCTCGGTGGCGAGGAGATCAAGCAGGGTTGGCCGGGTCGGGACCAGGACGAAATGGGCCGCGCGCAGCGCCTGGTTGGCCACGGGGCTCAGGGCCCCGGCGGTGTCGAGGACGACGAGGTCAAAGCCGCGTCGCGTGAGCGCGGCGAGGATCTCGGGCAATTGCCCGACCCGCTCGAGTCCGAGATGATCGACGGCCGGATCGTCCGCCGCGCGGCGTGTAGCCCAGGCGGCGAGCGAGCCCTGCGGGTCGAGGTCGAGGGCGGCGACGCGCCGCCCGGCCTGATGGGCGGCGACCGCGAGGTTGACGGCAGCCGTGGTCTTGCCGGAGCCGCCCTTCTGGTTGGCGATCGCGAGGACGTCCATCACGACGGTCCCCCGCGCGCGGGCAGGCCCGGGGTTGCCGCATCACGGCGCCCCGACGCATCGGCATCACGACGCCACGGCATCACGGCGCTGCAGCGCCAGGTCATCGTGATGCGCCAGCGCCGTGGCGTCCCCGCATCGTTGCGCCACTGCATCGCAGCGCCACGGCATCCTGGCCTCACAGCGCCATGACGCTGCAGCCTCGTCGTGCGGGGCCGGCCGCTCGCCAGGTGCGAGGCGGGCGGGCGGTATCGGGTCCGACGGGCACGGGGATTCTTCATATCAGTCTCCGATCCCGCGACCGCCACGGCCGCGTCCGTTTCGCTTTGGCTGTGGTGCGTGCTGCCGCCGACCCGCGCGACGATTGCCGGTCGCGGCAGCCTCGTCCGCGCCGTGGACGGCCAAGAGCGGCAGGCGCAGCGGCGGGGCCTCGGCCGACGAGCGGGCCGGAGGGGCGACCCGAGGCGCCGGGTCGGTCGCTTCGCCGCGCGGCGGCCAGGGCGCATCGCTCTCGTCGTCGCGCTGTTGCGGCCCAATCGCCACCCGGTCCGCAACAGGACCGTCGGCGTCGGAGGATGCTGCTATCCGGACCTGCGCTTCCCGCACCGGCTCGACCGCTGGGACCCGTGGCTCGGGCTCACTCCGGATCGCCGGTGTCCCGACCTGCGGGAACTGGATCGGGATGGGTTTCGTGTCTGCGGTAGCCGGACCAGCGACTATCTCCGACGTGGCCAGGGCCGGCTCGGCCTGCTCCGGCGGCGCGTCAGTCTCGACCGCGACGGCGACCGGAGCCGACGTGGTGTCCCCGATCTCTGGTTTCGGCCGTACCGGCACCGGCACCGTCGGCGGCACCGCGGTCTTGTCGGACATCGGCGCGACCGCGGGCGGGTCTGCCGGCGTTGTGGCGACAATGTGCTCAACGCTCTCCGCGACGATGGGCGGTGCGGACGCCGGTGTAGGCAGAGCCGAGGCTGGCGGCGAGAAGGCGCTACGCGCCTCGGGCGGTCGCGCGAGCGGCTGACCTCCACCCGGATCCGCGGCCCCTGTGCCCGCACGATCGGCCGTGGGGTGAGGAGCAGGCGGCGTCAGCGGCGCACCGTTCGAGCGGTGGCTTCCGCCGAGGCTGAAGACGGGTGGTCGGACGCGTTCGTGCTGGGGCGGTCGAGGCCGCTGGGCTGGGATCGGATCGACCTGAGCTTTGCCATGCCGCTCCGCCGCACGCGCGACGGCGTCCGACCAGGACGAAGCGCGGGTGACGACCGGCGCGATCTGAGCCGGCGGCTCTGCCGGGGGGGTTGTCGCGGGCCTCAGGTTCGGTGTCGGTTCGCGCAAGGCGATCGCCAGCGACGGCCTCCCGGCGGCCGCCTCGGCCCCGTCCGGCACGACCTCGGCGTATCGATGCCAGAGTGCCGCAGTGATGGGCTCTAGGTTCGCCCGCACCCGGGCCGCGAACTCAGCCTCCGGGACCGGATCGGTCGGAACAGCAGTGATCGACGGATCCGGGCCAACTGCTGAGGCCGCTCCCGCCCGCGCCGGGTCCATGGGCCGCGTTCGCCCAGCCGGAGAGAGGTCGGCGCGGATTCTGTCTAGCCGCCTCTGTGCGTCCGCGATCCGGGCCTCGTAGGCCGCAGCGAGCTGTCCCGCCCTTCGATCGAGCCGCTCGCACAGCCCGACGAACTCGCTTCGGCGCGCCAGACCGAAGGGCGCGCCCTCCGGCACCGCGGAATCCGCCCCGGTGATCCCGCGCGGATCGGCCTTCGTGGCCCGAGCGGGCGCGGGCGTCGCGCTTGCCGCCAAGAGCAGGCGCGGCCGGGACTGGGTTCGCGCGCAGACGAGCCGAGCCAGATCCCGCCCCAGCTCGAGCCTGCCAATCTCCACGACGAGGGCGAGCCCGCGCTGGATCAGCAGCCGCACTGGTTGGACGGGGTCGCTGGCCCTGTCACGGCCGGCGGCACCCCGCTCGCCCATCGCGGGGCGCGGCGCGGCGAACTCGGCCTGCCGGCCGCGCTGCAGGAACAGGCCGAGCTTGGCCCCGGTCGCCGCGGCCCGCGCCTCGAGGATGCGGTCCGCCTCGGCCTGCCACTGCCTGCGGGCAAGGTCGGCCCCCGCCTCGGTCAGGGCGCCCTTGCGCTCTTTGTTGTACTGGCGCGCCGGAATGTGCACGCCCGGCGCCAGGGCGATGCCGATCGTGGCGTAGGCGCGCAGGTCATAGCGCTTGCCGATCCCCGCCTCAGCCAGCACCGCGTTGCAGCACGCCCCCCAATGCGTCCGCAGCTCAGCGATCCAGGTGCGGTCGTGGCTGGCGCGATCTTTGGACTGCCGGTAGGGCCGCGTCAGCACCCGGGTGCGGTTCGCCCGCCGCCTCTCGCAGGTGATCGCGAAGTCCCAGCTCGGCGCACCCGTGTCCGGGTGCGGCATCCGTCGCGCCGGGCGGTCGTAGTAGACGATGTGGACGTGGACGTTGCGGGCGTCGTTGCGTTCGTCGGGCGCGTGCACCACCGCCCAGAAGGGAAAGCCCTTGCCCGCGAGCTTGCCCGTGAAGGCCTCGACGATGGCAAGCCGCTGACGGGCGTCGATCTCGTGCGGCAGCTCGGCGATGATCCGGGTCTGAATGCGCCCGCCGCGCCCCGGCGCGATCGTGACCGGCGCGTCCGCGCCGAGGCCGATGGCCCAGCGCCACAGCGCGAAGGCGTCCTCGGTCGGGAGCGTCAGCGTCAGGGGAGCCGAACGCTGTAAGCCCGCCGCCCGCAGGATGTCTCGGGCTGCCTCCGGTGCCGCGTCGATCGCGGAGAGCGCCCGCGCCCACCAGTCCGGGTCCCGCCCCGGCACGATCCTGATCCGGTCGCCTCGGGCCGAGCGCTCGCTCTCCTCGACGAGCGTCCAGAACTTTGACCGCTCCGCGGGCGTGTCGCCGATCGTGCCGAACGAGGCGAGCGCGAGGGCGTCGTCCGGGTCGACCTCGACCGCTCCGTCGCGCTCGAGATAGGCCTGCTGCGCGCGACCGTCGCGGCCGGTGGCGCGTCGGCTCCGTGCCGGCCCGAGCCGCTCGGCGGCGCCCGGCCGCTCGATATACGCCTCGTGCGCGACGGCGCGTGATCCCTGGTAGCTCCGGCCGGCCTTGGCGGCCCGAATCCTCGCGAGGATCGGCGAGGTCTTCGAGACCGAGGTCTGAGAGAAGTGGCAGGTCACCGCCCCGTCGCGCGAGAGCGGGCGCTCGCGCTCGCGCTCGCCGCGGCTGGCGAAGCGCACGCCCGGCGCGCCATAGAGGTGCCGCAGCGTCTCGGGCAGGCGAGCGCGGCCGAGGTCGTGTTCGGGCAGGAGCGGGCCGTCCGCGTCGTGGCAGAGCGACGCGAGGACGCCGCGCACGAAGGGGTGCGTGATGGTCGGTTCGGGCATGTTCGATGGCCACCGGCAAGCACCGGCAAGTGCAGATGGCCAAGCTTAGGCAGGCTCTACCGATTCACGCAAGCGCATGAAAAGCATTGAGCGATTCGGGCAGAAGCAACCGTCTTACGCGGCCGCATTGAGGTCTTGACCTTAACAAACGAATCGCAAACGGTAACGAATTGTTAGCTATCTGAGATTTAGTCGATGCTTTCATGCAAACTCTACGTTGCGTGTGTTGAAATGCGATGTTCTGCCGCATGAATCATCTCGCGCCGGTTGTGGGGCGCGTTCTGACAGGCCGCCCGCGCCCGTCACGGGGCGAACCGGCGGACGTGTCAGACGGGCTCGGGCAGCCTCGTGCCGAGCCGATGGACACATCGCGATTGAATGGCTGACGGCCCGGTCAGCCTGCTCTTGTTTTGGGAAGTCGAAGCCGGCGCGTAGGTGCCGCCTAATCGAGAGTGGCCGCCGGGCTGCTCTGAATTAGGGGAGCTGAGCCCTGTCCCGGATCGCCTCGGTGGCGCGAGACGATCCGGGACGTCCTTCCGGGATCGTCCTTCCTGGGATCGAAGTCATCCTGGGGGGTTGGCCGGGCTTTGGTTCGCGCGACCGAGCGAACGGCAAAGCCCGGCCGCCGCCCGTCGGGGCGGCCGTCTTCGGGGGTTCCCTTCCGGGGTTTTGAGGGCTGCCCAGGCCGCCCGCCATGGCTGCCCAGCGGGCCGTTCCGGCGCACGCGCGGTCCGGCACGAGGCTTGACCGTTCGCTCTTCCTCCTGTCGCCTTCACGCATGAGGCGATCGATGAGGTTGGAGACTCGTGGAACCCCTGTCCTACACCCCGATGATCGGGACGGCGTTCGCGGCCGTTCGGATCGAGCTCGGCTTGAGATCACGCACGCGTCAGCCCGATGACCCTCACTCGTGGGGCCAGCAGAAGCCCCGTGCTCGCCAAGCCGCACTAAAGAAGGGCATCGCGGATACCGACGCGAAGGTCGAGGCCCTCATCCGGCACTTCCTCGAGCGCTCTCGGGCCCTGACGCACAAGCGGCTCTCCTACCTGGTCGATCTCGCCGAGGTCGAGACCGTCATGGCGATCAGGAACGAGGAGCGTGCCCGTCGCGCGGGTCGCAGGACGCGACCGGCGCAATCCGCAGGTTCGTCGCGGCATCGCCCGCTATCCGGATCCCTCTCCGATTGCGGAGCCTGGGACGATCCCGACCTCGAGGAGGACCCTTGGGAACAGGATGACTGGGACAGCACCGACAGCGGTCCCAGTCTCGCTGCCATCATGGATCGCGCCGACGAGCTGGACGAGGAGGGACCTCGCTTGGATCTGCCGGCGCTGTACGCCCTGGTCGCCGCATCGACGCCGGATTGGCTGGATGTCGATGCGCCGCCGCCCTGCGTCAGCGCGCGCTTTCCGCTGAGCGGGATGCGCATTGGTGACCAATGGGAGCTAAGCCCTCTCAATCTTGGTGAGCTCTTGCCGCTGCTCTCGGAGATCAGCGACATCCCTCCGTCCGCGCTGCCAGCAGCTGAGGATGAAGTGCTGACTTGGCTCTGGTCCGATGAGGGAGCTCGCTACCGAGAGCCGGTCCAGCAGGCGATCTGGCGCGAGCAGGCGCGACGCCACGTCTGGCCCGATCTCCTCGAATTGTATGGGTTGGTTCTGGCAATGTCGCCGGGTGGCCCGGGCGGAACGACGACGCTCGAGGAGGCTGAGGAGAAATTTGCTTACTATAAAGACTGGTGTCGCATTCCGATTGACCCGGTGTTGCATCCGGTCTGGCACGAACTCGTCATGCTCCTTCCAGAGCGTCCCTGGCTCGCGTCGGGCGCCAGGCTGCACGCGGTGCCCTACGACGATGGCAACGACGCCTCCGCCTACGAGGACGACGATCCCGAGGACGTAGGGTCGACCTGAAGCCGATGGGCTCGCCGAGCCTCTGTGGCGGCTCCGGTGCAATGCTAGCGACCGGAGTCGCGTCGACCGTCGGTCCAATAGATACATGCCTCGGGCTGGTCCAACTGCGACGACAGGTGATTGTTCGGCGTCCGGCCATCCAACCGCGTGAGTAGAGATCGCTGAGGCCGACCTCTACGACATGCCGGAAGACGTTAGCGGCGGCCACAATGTTTATGAGGATGACAATGAAGTCGAGGGTTGAGACGAGCAAAATTCATCATGACATCGCCCGCTGCGGCGTCGCGCGCGGATGTTCGCGACTGCCATCAGACGGCAATCGAGCTCGCCACAATCTTGAGTGAGGCTCCTGGTCACTTCAGTATGCAGTTTAGAAAAAAACCTTGTGGCAGCACATGACCGCTGATTCTGAATGGCAGACGAAGCTCCTTCGCGCGGCGCGGTCGCCTGAGGAATATCGAATCTACAAGGCAGCCCTTGAATGGGACTTGTCCGATCCGATCGTGATTGAGTCACGCAAGGACGTAAAGTCGGAAGCGCAGTGGCGTCACCGGGTCGAGCCGTTCAATCATCAAGTCAGCAACCTGATTACTTTCTGCCGCCGCTTGCCTGTAACGCTGCTCGCGGACGATGTCGGGCTGGGTAAGACGATCAGTGCGGGCCTGGTGATGAGCGAGCTCATCGCGCGTTCACGGCTGTCGCGAGCCCTGATCGTCTGTCCCAAACTCCTTGGACCACAGTGGAAGGAGGAGCTGGAAACGAAGTTCGATATTCCAGCCGAGGTCGCAACGGGCCGCGAACTGCTGAGTGCGAACCCGGATGGCGTCGGTGCGATCATCACGACGTACAATTCGGCGCGGCTCTACCTGGAGAAACTTCCCGCCGATCGCTTCGAGATGCTGATCCTCGACGAAGCGCACAAGCTACGAAATCTCTACGGTACACCGGAGCCGCCCAAAGTGGGGCAGGTCATTCGGAGTGCCTTAGCGGCACGGCGGTTCCGGTTCGTGCTGATGCTGACGGCCACGCCGATCCAGAATCGGCTTTGGGACCTCTATTCGCTCGTCGATCTGCTCACCGTGGCGAGGGGACACGAGAACCCGTTCGGCAACGAAGGCCAGTTTGCCCGGCGCTTCATCGCAGGTGACCGAGAGCAGGCACGCCAGCTGAAGCCGGAGGCGGCCGAGGCGTTCCGATCGATCGTCTATGGTTACATGTCTCGGGTGCGTCGCGGCGACGCCAAGCTCCATTTCCCCGACCGCAAGGTGCAACTGCATCGGGTGCAGCCGACACCAGCCGAGCTCGAACTGATCGCAATCGTCGCCAAGGGTATCGAGAAGCTCAATCGTCTGGCGCAGATCGGCATCCTCCAGGCGCTAACAAGTAGCCCGCACGCGCTCAGCGCCCAGCTCGATAACATGGAGCGCAACGGCACGATTGCGCCTGATTTCGCGGGCGCGGTGCGGGCAGTCGTGCGGGGCATGACGACGAGCGCAAAGCTGGATGGCCTTGGACGACTGATCACCCAATTGAAGCACGAGAATCCGGACGGCTGGCGGCTCGTCGTCTTCACGGGACGGCGGGAGACTCAGACCACCATCCAGGAGTTTCTAGAGGGGCACGGCCTGACGGTGGGGATTATCAACGGCACGTCTGGTGCGCGCAACCAGGAGACAATCGGACGCTTCCGGACCAATCCGCCCGGCTACCGCGTCATCGTCTCAACTGAGGCCGGGTCAGAGGGTGTGAACCTGCAAGTCGCCAACGTGCTGGTGAACTACGACCTACCCTGGAACCCGATGATCGTGGAACAGCGCATCGGCCGGGTACAACGTCTTGCGTCCCAGCATGCCCATGTCAGCATTCTGAATGTCACGCTGCAGGGGACTTTTGAGGAGTACATCGTCGGGCGGCTCATGGAGAAGCTGCAAATGTCGACGAGCGCCATAGGCGACATCGAATCTCTGCTGGAAGGCTCCGTGGGAGGTGAGGATGGCGCCGCGGGCTTCGAAGAGCGGATCCGCGAACTTGTGGTGGCAGCGCTCAAGGGGGCAGACGTTAAAGCGAGCGTGGCAATGGCCGAGCAAAGCATCGCGGCGGCCAAGCAGGCGCTCCTCGAAGAAGAAAAGCGCATCGATGCGATGCTAGGGGACACGGACGGCCAGGGCTATGTCGGGCCGCGGGCACCGAGCCTGCCGCCGCAGACGCGTTCGATGGAGTACCAGCCTTTTGCTCTTAGCGCTCTGGGCCAGCTCGGCGCGCGGATCACGCCGTTGGGCAACCGTCTGTTCGCGGTTGAAGATGAGGGCGGCCAGGAAGTGATCCGCTTCGAGCGCGACGCGATGAGCGGGACGCGGTCCTCCCTTTACCAGCCGGGGTCGCCTGCTTTCAACCGGATAGTACAGCGGATGGTGGTCAGCGGCCGCTATGCGGTCCGTGACCTCGATGAGGATCCGCGGCTTGGGGCAGATGCAGCGGCGAGGCAATGGGTCGAAAGCTTCGGGGGGACTCTGGTCGGCACGGAAAGCGCTGCCGCGCGCCGTTGGTTCGAAGGGGTTATCCTGGTTCGTGTACGGGCGACCGTTGCGCATGACGCCTACGAGCGGCTGATCGAGGTGCGTTGTGCACCGCGTAATCGGGCAAAGTTTTCATTTACCCGTGATGCTTTGACTCCGCTCCCTCTGGTTCTCGACGCAGCCTCCGATGCGTTGGGGCTTAGCGTCGACCAAGTCATGGAAGCGGCCCGTCAGGACCCGGGCATCGCGGAATTCACGCGCTTCTACCTGGAACGGCGCGGACAGGAGATGGCCTCGGCGGGCCAGGATGCCCGAAAGCGTGCAAAAATGGAGGAGGATTTCACACCGCGCCTGTCGTTCGTGCTGGCAGGCGCGGAAGGCGCTGTTCTCCGGGACGTTCAGCTGCGGGTAAGCTACCGGGTCGGCGACGGCGGCTATGCAGATGAGCTGACGATCGTCCCCTCCTCTAGCCACATTTTAGCGGCGCCGGCACTGGTATCATGCAGCCCTGGTCAGCAGGCCGTACCGGAGACCTGCCTTGATGCATGCGCGATCAGCGGGCAGCGGGAACTGCGGCATCGCTTGGTGGCGTCGGAACTTAATGGACGTCGGGCGCTGCCTGAGTATGTGGTCCAATGTGCGCTGACGAATCGTCGTCTCCTGACTGATGAGGTCGAGCGGTCGGCCATGACCGGCAAACTCGTAGGACGTGACCAGCTCAAAACATCAGCAGTCAGCGGCAAGCATGCAGAGGCCAACTATTTTGGGCGCTGCGTCTTCTCGGGCGACGAAGCGTTGCGTAGTGAGCTGCGGACGAGTGATCTGTCAGGCAAGCTGTTCCGGGAGGATCGGGCCGCGTCGTCGGTTGTATCCGGGCGCATTGGCCATCAGGACGAATTCGTGGCCTGCCACGAGACGCGAGGCCTCCTCGCCCCAAGCGAGGGCGAACGGTGCGGCATAACGGGACATCTGGTTCGCCCCGGTATCCTGGAGTCCTGCGCAGCCACGGGAACTCGCTCCCTCCCATCGGAGCTTGGCCGATGCGTCGTTACCGGAAGCCGGGTGTTGAAACGCCTCCTCGTGCCGAGCAGCGTTTCCGGGGCCCTGATGCTTGAGGAAAAAGCCGTGCGCGCTGCCCATGGCGTGTATTGTCTACCTGCCGAAGCCCAATCATGCGGCTGGAGTGGACAATCCGTACATCCAGAGGATGTCAGAATCTGCGCGCTTACCGGAATCGGGATCCTCTACACGTTCGCAACGAATGCTGCTCCGCCGCGCCTCGCCCCACTTGTTGCCCTACTCGACGGCGTCAACCGTGCCACTGATCGGCAAGATGCCTGGACCATGGCAGCAGCTCAGCAAGCGGCGGTCCTTCGCAAAGGAAAATGCCGGGTCGAAGCCGGTGTCGCGTCACCGAACGGTCTACGCGTTGCCATGGCGTCGGAGGTCCGCATGCTATTAGGCCTGAAGTCGCGCCAAGCAGGGTTCGTCTACGAGCCCTCCACCAACCAGATCCTGGGTCGTGTAGCGATGGGAAAGCGGGGTACTACCGGCTGGTCGGCAGATGATATGACGTTGTAGTTGGAAGCGGGCGTGAGTGAGCCAGCCTGGATGGTCAATCCCGGTTAGGCACTGCGTGTTGGCTTCTGACCCATAGCCGACCCTGAAATTGTCCGCTTCCGGACCGCTGCCACGCCCGAGGCACTGGGCGCCGCCGCGGGATGGTGCCAGACGTCGAAATCGGTGAACGACCGCCCTCCGTCTTCTTGAAATGTTCCCGCTGCGTTCTAATGATAGGGACCTGGTCGCGCACATGACGGGGGTGCCCGATGAGGCAGCTCGAGATCGAGAACCAGCTCCGTGAGGTGGTCAGCCGTATCGTGGTTCAGGTAGAACTGGCCACGGCGCAAGGACGAACCGACATCAACCTCGCGCTTGAGGATGCGTTCATCCCTATCTTGAAGTCGATCTACAACCTGCCTCAACTCGTCAATTTGAATCGAAAGCAGAAGAATTATCCAGGAATCGATCTCGGCGACGACCACGACCGCGTCGCGTTCCAGATCACATCGACGACGACGCTCGACAAGGTGAAGGGCACGATCCGCCAGTTCATGGATCGGGCCTACTACAATGACTTCGACGAGCTGTTCATCCTCATGCTGTCGAGGAAACAGGCCTCCTACAGCCAGCCCTCGGTCAACGAGCTGTTGACGGACCAATTCGCCTTCAACTGCAAGAAGCACATCATCGATCTCAGCGATCTCCTCGGTCAGGTATCTGGCCTTCGGCTCGCTGCCCAGGAAAGGGTGCTAGCCGAGTTCAGGCACATTCTGGGCGAGATCGACGCCTTTATCAGCTTCAGTGCCGAGGGCATCGCGGCGCCGGTAGCAATAACAACGAACCTCCAGCGGATCCGTCTGCCCGACGCGGCGTATGTCGCCGAGCTGACGATCGACGACAAGGCCGTGATCTCCAGGGCAAAACGGGAGCTCAACTACAAAGGTTACGCGAAGAGCCGCAAAGCCGTCGTCAAGATGGCGCTCCTCCTCAACGGTGTGGAGACCGACGCCTGGGTCTGCCACGACAACAAGCTGTTCTCGTTCCTCGATATCGAGCAGTGCGGGCTGCTTAGTGTCGTCGACGAAGGGTCGGTGGAGCGGTTGGCGATATCTGATCTCGCCGACTCGCCCGAGTTGGACAACGTTAACATCCTGAAGCAGCTTCTGTCCGCCGAAACTCAGGAGCAGTTAAAGAAGCTGCACGTCCGCATGCATGCCAAGGACAGGTTTTTCTTTTTCGGTCCCGTCGAGGAAGGTCAGACCGAGCGGAAGGAGACGTGGGTCGGCAAAAGGGCTGCAACCCGACGGGTCTATGAGCTGAAATACCAGCGCAAGGACCCAACCAAGGTCGCCCACCACACCCACTTCTCGTTCGAACTAACGTTCACGAAGCTGGATGACGACTGGTACGTGCAGATCGTGCCGAGCTGGTACTACTCGTACAACGGTTACGTCAGGTCGAACTGGCACGAGGACCTTCTGTCGACGCAGAAGGCTCTCGAACACAACGCCAGCGTCCGGAACATGGTCCGCTTCGTCGCTCACTTTCTGTCCAAAATGTACGACGTCCAGGATGACGGCGTCCGCTTCCTGTCGTTGCTGGAGTTCGACGTCGGGGAGGCTGATGAGGGCGACCAGGCCGAGAGCGATGAGGGTGACGATTTGGCTGAGGGAGCCGTCGCATGAAGCTGACTATGCTGGCGGAGCCGCTGCTGGAGTTCGGCACCGGAACCCATATCTGCCCCCGAACCGGGATCGAGCGGATGGGGGTCTACGACAAGCGTGACGAGCTCCGCCGAACCGAGCTTCGGATAGGAGTTGTCGGCCGCGGCGAGGGCGTCGATCTCCTCGATGACTGGCTGGAAAAATGCCGGGTTGGGGTTGAGCGCAAGAAGGAATCGAAGCTGCTAAACCTTTTCCGAGGGTTCGGCGGCATCAACCAAAACTACGGGTTCCTGACCAAGCTCATCAATTCATCCCAGTATACCCGGACACTGAAGAAATCCGACATCACTGAGGTCGTCAAGATGGCCTCCCGCGTGGACCGCATCCAACGGGCTGTCGAACTGTATTACGAGCAGATCCGTTTCCTGGCCGAGAACAGAGCCGTTGATGTGATCGTCTGCGTGATGCCGAACGAGATGTTTGACTCCGTGACTACGGCCGATGACGACGACTCGGACAAGGATGAGCTGGAGCACAATTTTCGGCGCATCCTGAAGGCGAAGTCGATGCACCTCGGCACGCCGCTTCAGCTCGTGCGCGAGAAGACCATCCTCATCACGAAGTTCGCCGGCGATCAGCAGGATCCAGCCACCAAGGCTTGGAACTTCTGCACGGCCCTGTACTACAAGGGCAACCGCACGATCCCATGGCGCCTAGTCGAGGATACGGCAAAACTGCGGTCCTGCTACATCGGGATCGGATTCTACAAAAGCCGGGACGGGGCTACGATCTCGTCCAGCCTTGCGCAGGTCTTCGATGAGTTTGGGCACGGCATCATCCTCCGCGGTACTCCGGTCTCGATCGACAAGAAGAACCGGCATCCATACCTGAACGAGGAGCAGGCCTACGAGCTGCTGCGCGATGCTCTGGACGAGTATGATCGGGCCCTGGAGCACATGCCGGCGCGGATCGTGATCCACAAGTCCAGCTACTTCCGGGATAGCGAGCGGGCCGGGTTCCTCCGCGCGCTCGACGAAAAGGGCATCAGGTCGAAGGACTTCGTCGCGATCACCGACACCCAGATCAGGCTGTTCGGGGATAGCGACTATCCGCCAAAGCGCGGCACCATGCTGACGATCTCGGAGACAGAGGGCGTCCTGTACACGCGCGGGACCGTCGATTTCTACAAGACCTATCCCGGCATGTATGTCCCCAATCCGTTGAAGGTCACCGTCTACGAGCAGGATTCCTCCCTCGAAAATCTGTGTGACGAAATCCTCGGCCTGACGAAGATGAACTGGAACAACACGCAGATGGATGGCCGGCTACCAATCACTCTGGAGTGCGCCAGAAAGATCGGCGATATTATGAAATATGTCAGCCCGACTGAGAAGCCGCAGGTCAGCTACAGTTTCTATATGTAGACCGGCCTTGACAGCCACGGCTTGGCCCCGTGCGGTTGAGAAGACCACCGAAGTGGTCTTCGCCTCGAACGGTCTTAGCTTCTGCCAGATAAAATTTCTTGGCCTTGCATCGAAACCACTGCTTCAAGCAGTGACATGAAACACGAGAGTAGATGGCCGCCATGTCGGCTTTCGGGCGGGCACCGAACTTCCGCTCCTGGCGCTTTGCCGACGACACTTTCATGCTTTCGTGGGGCTCGGAGTGCCAGTCTAAAATCCTGGTATTCTGCCTGCGGCGATCCCTTGTGGAGCACCAAAATTCAGCATTGGCACTGAGCGCGGGATCGTATCAACTGCTTGTACGCACGAAGCTGAGGCGCGTGTAAAAACAATGACTTAAGTCAAATGCTTTGCTGGGTTGGACCTGGGTGAGAATCCTGGCGCCCCAGCCAAATTTCCCAAGGAAAACAGAACCTTTGGGGCCGGGACTGAGCGGGCCCGCCGGAACGCGCGGTGTCGCCCCGCGGCACGAGAATCCGCACGGTCCCGAACGGCCCGCGCGGGCCGTCCGGCGCCGGTGCTCCGCACCGGGAGGCCGAGACGACCGCTGTGGAGAGCGAGACCGCGACGGCTGAGCCCTTCACGATCCCGACAGGCCACCACGTCGACGTGGCCGAGGCCATCGAAATGCGCTCTCAGGCGACGAGCCTCCGCGCCGGCGCTCCGCCGCACGTGGCCGAGAGCGCGATCAACATGAGTTGCCCGAGGACGACATGAGCGACGTGCCCGATCCGAAGCGGAAAACGATCGCCGACAGCGTGCTGGTTCGTCTCAGCACGTTCGCGCTGGGCATCGGCCTGTACGACGGCATTGCCCGGAGCATCGTGGAGAAGGCGGTTGCCGACATGCCGGAGGCCACCGTCGAGCAGATCGCGGCGGCGGCGCGGATGATGATGCTGTTCGTGTCGGGCTGAGGGCGGTACATGGCCGGGACAGCGACCCTGCTGGCGTATCCGGTGAAGGGATGACCGCGTGATCCTGCCTCCCCTCCGCCGGACCGCGGCCGACGCGCGGACGGTGGCCACCGTCGCCCACGAGGGCCAGGTCGACAAGGCCGGCAGGCCGTATATCGAGCATGCGGCGCGGGTGGCTGCCGGCGTGCTCGGGCTGTCGGAGGGGTGCCCGTTCTGGTCCGACCTGGAGCGGGACGAGGCGCTGCAGGCCGCGTGGCTGCACGATGTGGTCGAGGACACCCGCTACGGGTTCGGCGACTTGGCCAAGGAGGGATTCAGCGACAACGTGCTGACCTCGGTCGCGATGCTCACGAAGCCCGGAGGTCGCGTCACCTACGCGGCCTGGATCAACAACATCGCGAAAGTGGGCACCCTCCGGGCGACCCTCGTCAAGCTCGCCGACCTCGAGGACAATTCGGATCCCGGGCGTCTGGCGCTCCTGCCCGAGGAGATCCGCGAGCGGCTTCATCTCAAGTACGAGCCGGCCAAGGCAATCCTGCGCGCGGCGGCGGCGGCGAAGGGCTGGCTCGGTTCACCGACGACGGTCGAAGGCAGCGGGCCGCGTTAGCCCGGAACCTTGCCCATGCGGCGACGCTTCGCGCGACCAGCGCCGTCCCGCTGTCACGGCTGCGGCATGCGCGGCGACCCGCGCCGCGGCAGCGAAGCCGCCGTCGACGGTCAGATGGAGCCACCACCCGGCCCTCTCGGTCAGAACGGTGTCGGGCTTCACGCGATCGACCGGTCCGTCATCGATCGAGGTCGACCAGACGACGTGCACCTCCCGGAACGTCGCGGCGAGCAGGATCGTCAGCATGAACGGCGCCCGGTGGCCGAAGCTGTCCCCGAAGAGCAGCGGCTTCCCGCGACCAAGACCCGGACAATCGAGGGAAGGTCAAATCATCCCCTTCCCAGATCATGGACGTGCGCCAGCGCACGCGATTTACAATGCTCGCGGCTCGTGCGGGGATGAAGGGCAGATCATGTGAACGTTAATACAAGGGGCCTCGATCTCTGGGGGCATCGCGTGAGCCGCACGTATCCGAACACTCGCAGAGGGCGAGCTTTGCTGTTCAGCCGTCAAGCTGAGCCGACCATTCGGACGTCGGATCTGGTGGGAGCCACGGCCGGGGTCGCGCTCCTGGGCGGCCTGTGCTTGCTGCTCGTGGCCCTGCTCACGAGCGAGGCCCAGGGGTTCACGGATCTCACGTCGATCCTCACTGACAGGTAGAGCAATACCCGACCCTGTTGCGGCCGGACGCGCGCCCGCTTCCGGGCCGCGTGACGGAGCCGCGCATCCCGGTCAGGCTGCCGCACCTCGGGCGGGCGGCACCGCTCCCCCGGGGCGGGCCCCAGCGAGGCGCCCGGTCCCGGCAGCGGCGAGGCCGCAGGTTCCAGGTCCCGGCCGTTCGTCCCGCCCCGACCCGCCTCGGCCCTCGACCGCGCGCCGGATTCCTGCACGATGGGCGATCGGGACGCGCGGACGCGGGCGGCGCCCGCCGCCCTGGCGCGGGACAGCACTCCGGAAGACCATCGTGGCTCGGCGGGAGGCTGTTTCGCGGCGCCCGAAAGGCAAGCGGGGATTGCCGACGGCGGTTCGCACAGGCGTTCGGTCGGAAGAGCGTTGAATCGCGGCCGCCATTCGGAAAGGCTCGCTCCGCCCGATCCGCATCGCCCCTCGGAGGTGAAGCCCCTGTGCCGCACGCGACCGAACTGATCGCCATCATCGCCCTCGGGCTGACTCTCGCCTTCGTCTGCGGGATGGTCGCGCAGCGCCTCAGGCTGCCGCCGCTGGTCGGTTACCTGGTCGCGGGCGTCCTCGTCGGCCCCTACACGCCGGGCTTCGTGGGCGACAGCAACCTCACGGGCCAGCTCGCCGAGATCGGCGTCATCCTGCTGATGTTCGGGGTCGGGCTGCACTTCTCGTTCAAGGACCTGATGGCCGTGCGCGCCATCGCCCTGCCCGGCGCGGTGGTGCAGATCGCGGCGGCGACCGCCATGGGCATCGGCCTCGCCTTCGCCTGGGGCTGGACCCTCGGGCAGGGCCTGGTCTTCGGCCTCGCCCTCTCCGTCGCGAGCACGGTGGTCCTGCTCCGCGCGCTGGAGGAGCGCGGCCTCCTCGACACGGACAACGGCCGCATCGCGGTCGGCTGGCTCATCGTCGAGGATCTGGCGATGGTGCTGACCCTCGTGGTCCTGCCCGCCCTCGCGCCCTCGCTCGGGGGCGAAGCCCGGGGCCTCGGGCACGGCACGGCCCACGCCCTCACGGACCTCGTCGCCCAGATCGTCGGACCCGAGCACGCGCAGAGCCTCGCGCTCACCGTCGTTCTGACGCTCGCCAAGGTCGCGGTCTTCGCGGGCCTGATGCTGGTGGGCGGACGCCGCTTCGTGCCCTGGCTGCTCGACCAGGCGGCGCGCACCGGCTCGCGGGAGCTGTTCACCCTCGCGGTCCTGGCGCTGGCCCTGGGCATCGCCTTCGGCTCGGCCGAGCTGTTCGGGGTCTCCTTCGCCCTCGGGGCCTTCTTCGCCGGGATGGTGCTCGCCGAGTCCGATCTCAGCCATCAGGCGGCCGCCGATTCGCTGCCGCTGCAGGACGCCTTCGCGGTCCTGTTCTTCGTGTCGGTCGGGATGCTGTTCGATCCGGGGATCCTCCTGCGCGCGCCGCTCTCGGTCCTGGCGGTGCTCGGCGTCATCATGGTCGGCAAGTCCCTCGCGGCCGTCGCCATCGTGCTGGCCTTCCGGCACCCGCTGGGCACCGCCCTGACGATCGCCGCGAGCCTCGCCCAGATCGGCGAGTTCTCCTTCATCCTGGTGTCGCTCGGCCTGTCGCTGAAGCTGCTGCCCGAGGAAGGGCGCAACCTGATCCTTGGCGGAGCGCTGCTGTCGATCACGCTGAACCCACTCTTCTTCGCCCTGGCGGTGCGGATCGAGCAGGTCTTCGCCGACCGGCCGGACCTCGCCGCCCGCTTCGCGCGCAAGGGCGCGGCCGACGTCGCCATCTCGGGCGGGGAGCCGCCGCGACGGGACCACGTCGTGATCATCGGCTTCGGGCGCGTCGGCAGCAGCATCGGCGCGACGCTGGAGACCTGGGACCTGCCCTACGTGGTGGTGGAGCGCGACCGGCGCCGCGTGCTGGCCCTGCGCGCGGCCGGCACGCAGGCCGTGTTCGGCGACGCGACCGCGCCCGGCATCCTCGAGGCGGCCGGCATCGGCACCGCGCGCCTGCTCGTCGTCGCCACGCCCGACGCGCATCAGGCGCGCCGGCTCGTCGAGGCCGCGCGCGCCGCCAACCCGGGGATCGACACCGTGGTCCGCACGCACAGCGAGGCGGAACGTCGGCATCTCGAGGAAGACGGCGTCGGCCTCGTGCTGATGGGCGAGCGGGAGCTGGCCCTCGGCATGTCCTTCTACGCGCTGCGCAGTCTCGGCGTGCGCGAAGGCGAGGCCCGCGTCTTCATCGACACGGCGCGCGCGGAGAGCCGGAGCGACGCGGAGGTCACCGTCGGGCCGGTGAAGGGGACCCCCGAGCTCCGCCATCAGCACGACCGCGACGGGGCGGACCTGTCCTGACGCAGGACCGCGGGGAGGGGCCCGGTCGTGGCCGCTCCCGCACGGGCCCGCGGCGGATGTCGGCGGCGGGGGGCCGCCGTCAGAGGTAGCTCAGGACCGGCGATGTGGAGGCCCGCTTCAGGCGCACCATGGCGCGGCACGCCAGCCAGAGGGGAACGCTCACGGCAGCCGCGACGAGCCAGAGCGCGAGGGGCGAGCCGGCCTCCACCCGTCCCGACGCCCCGGCGAGGCCCAGCGCCGCCGCGCCGTCGTAGAGGACCCGGAGCAGGGCGAGGTGGAGCAGGTAGAAGAACAGCGGCGCGCCGCCGAAGACGCGCAGGCCGCCGAGGAGCCGCTGCGGCAGCACCTCGAACAGCGCCAGCAGGCCGAGACCGATTCCGAGGGTCAGCAGCAGGAAGTCGGCCGAGGGCGGGTACTTGGTCAGGTTGACGAAGGACAGCGCCGTGGCGAGCGGCGTGGCCCCCGCCTGCCACGGCACCGGCTCGCCGTAGCCGTTGAGCCCGCGCAGGACGAGGAAGCCGACCAGGGCGGCCGCCCCCAGCCCGAGGAGCCCCGCGCGTCGGCGCGCGGCGTCGACACCGCCGGCGAAGAACGGTCCGAGGGCGTAGCCGGCCGCGATCACGCCGATCCAGGGCAGGAGCGGGTACGAGGTCCGTGCCAGCCCGCCCCAGGGCAGCGCGATCATCCCGCGCTGATGCAGGATCGACCAGAGCACGTAGCCGGGCTCGTCCGCCCGGATCGCGACCCCGTCGAGCAGGTTGTGGCCGACCATGAGCGCCAGGGCCCCAGCCACGAGGGCGGCCCGCGGCAGCCAGAGCAGGCCGGCCAGCGCCACCATGCAGAGACCGATCACCCAGATCACCTGCAGGTACAGGATCGGCGGCCGGACGCTGCCGGCCCAGGCGAAGTTGACGAGCGTCACCTCCAGCAGGATCAGGAGCAGACCGCGCTTGAGCAGGAAGGCGGCGGTCGCCCGCGCGCCGTGCCTCTGCCCGTAGAGGCACGCCGAGAGGCCGGTGAGCAGGACGAAGACCGGCGCGCAGAGGTGCGAGGCCGCCCGCGTCAGGACCAGGTCGGGCGGCGTCGCGGCGAGGTCCATCGGGTCGCGGACCTGCGCGTGCAGGTAGAAGAACTCCCGCACGTGGTCGACGAGCATCAGCAGCATCACCAGCCCGCGCAGGGCGTCGATGGAGCCGACGCGCCGGGATGCCGCCGGACCGACGGGCGCGGCGACGGGCGCCCAGGACGATGCGACCATCAGGAGCGCGCCGCCGTGCCGAGGGTGCCCCGCGGGGGAGCGCCGATATCGGCTCGGACGCCGCCGGCGATCGCGCGGAATGCCGGCGTCCATCGAGCGGCGCGGTCCTGGCGGCGGCTCGCACCGGCCTGTGCGCGGAGGGCCTGCGGATCGGTGATCAGGACGTTCTCCTGCGCGAGGGGCCGTGCGCGTCGGTCGCGCCGCGGCGGGTGACGGGGTCGAGCGCGATCCCGGTCTCGTACCCGAACCCGGCCTCGGGGCGAAGGGCCGGCTGGCACGGTCGATGCCGGTGCCGGACCGGAAGGAAACCGCCTCGCCGTGTCGGGGGCTTGCCCGGGGCACGGCCGGGGCACGGCCAGCCGGCCCGGATCACGGCACCGGCCGCTCGCGGGCGTACCGGATCGGCGGCCGGCCGACGTGCCGGGCGAAGGCGACGCTGAACGTGCTCGCCGAGCTGTAGCCCACCCGCGCGGCCACCTCGGCCATCCCGACCGCCTCGCGGCTCAGCAGATCCTTCGCCAGCGCCATCCGCCACGCCAGCAGGTACGCCATCGGGGCGACCCCGACGGCGCGGCGGAACCGCTCGAAGAACGTGGACCGGGAGAGGCCCGCCTCGCGCGCGAGCGCGGCCACCGTCCAGCTCGCCGTCGGCCGGTCGTGCATCCGCCGCAGGGCGGCGGCGAGCCGGTCGTCGGCGAGCCCGCGCAGCAGTCCCGAGGGCGCCGCCGGCCCGGCGGTGGCGCGCAGCGCCTCGATCAGCACGACCTCCAGCAGGCGCGCCAGGACCACGTCGCGACCCGGCCGGTCTGCGCGGGTCTCCTCGTTCACGAGGCCGAGCAGGGTGGTCAGCCGGGCGGCGCCGCGCACGTGGACGTACCGGGGCAGCAGCGAGACGAGCAGATCCGCGTCGCTCGACGCGAAGATGCAGTGGCCCACGAGCATCCGGACATTCGGCGGCCCCTCGGCGTCGCCGAGCCGGAACGCGCCGGGGCTCACCGCGACGGGACGCTGCGCCGCGCGCCGCGGGGGCGGCGGCTCGAGGCTGGTGGTGGTGAACGCGTGGGCCGCGGGGATGAGGACGAAGTCGCCCTCTCCGAGCACGATGCCGCCCTCGCCGTCGATCGCGAGGCGGCACCCGCCCTCGAGCACGGCGGCGTAGAACGGCAGCCCGGAATCCGTGCGCCGCACCGCCCAGTGACCGGAGCCGGTGACGAGCTTGGACAGCGGGGCGCTCGGCCGGAGGAGGCCGACCACCTGAGTGAGCGGATCGGGCATTCTCGGACGCTCGCCAATGCGAACCGGACTTGCGCACGTATCAGGTCCGGCCCGCGCTCCCTATCACCCCGTTGCCCCTACTGCACGGGAGTTCCCATGAACACGATCCTGATCACCGGCTGCTCGTCCGGTTTCGGCCTGGAGACGGCCCGCACCTTCCTCGAACGGGGCTGGCGCGTGGTCGCCACGATGCGCGGGCCGCGGAGCGACCTGCTGGCGCCCTCCGATCATCTGAGCGTCCTGCCGCTCGACGTGACCGACCACGACAGCATCGACCGCGCGGTCGCGGCCGCCGGACCGGTCGACGCGCTGGTCAACAACGCCGGCGTCGGGCTCCTGAACGCGCTGGAGGGCGTCTCGATGGACGCCGCGCGGGAGGTGTTCGAGACCAACACCCTCGGCACCATCGCGATGACCCGGGCCGTGCTGCCGCAGTTCCGGGCGCGACGCGCGGGCGTCGTCGTCAATGTGACGTCGAGCGTGACGCAGCGCCCGCTGCACCTGCTGTCGGTCTACACGGCGAGCAAGGCGGCGGTGAACGCTTTCACCGAGTCCCTGGCGCTGGAGCTCGAACCGTTCGGAATCCGCGCCCGGCTGGTCATTCCCGGACGGGCCCCGGAGACCGCGTTCGGCGCCAACGCGCGCGCCCGCATGGGCATGGACATCCCCGAGGCCTACGCGGCGGTGGCCGCGAAGGTCTTCGCCGGCATCCAGCAGGCGGACGGGGACCTGACCCGGTCCTCGGACGTGGCGGAGGCGGTGTGGCGCGCGGTGACGGACCCGTCGTGCCCCATGCGTCTGCCGGCCGGCGCCGACGCGGTGGCGTGGGCCAAGGCGGGCTGAGGGCGGCGCCGGGCCGGAGGTCCGGGATCCCGACGCGGGGGCCCGGGTTCAGGACGGATCGGCGCGCGCGCCGGACTTCCGGCGCGGGCCCAGGGCCCGATGCAGGATGCGGCCGAGCTGCTCGGCCGAGTACGGCTTGTGCAGCAGCGTGAAGTCGTGGGCGTCCGACTGGGCGAGCACGTGGCTGTAACCCGAGGTCAGCACCACGGGCACCTGCGGCGCGCGCCTCCGGAGCTCCTGCGCGAGCGCCACGCCGCCCATGCCGGGCATCACCACGTCCGAGAAGACCAAGTCGTATCGGTTCGCCGCCCGCCCGAGCTCCTCCAGCGCCTCCTCGGCGTTGGCCGCCCAGGTCGGCCGGTAGCCCAGATCCTCCAGGATCTGCGTCGCGAACTGCCCGACGCCGACATTGTCCTCCACGACCAGGACGCGCTGCCCGCTCCCGAGCGGCGCGAGGTCCGCATCCGGCAGGCGGTCGCCGGCCGGCCGGTCCTCGGACGCCACCTGCGGCAGGTAGAGGGTGAACGCGGTGCCCGCGCCGAGGGTGCTGCGCACGTCGACGTCGCCGCCCGACTGCTTGGCGAAGCCGAAGACCTGGGACAGGCCGAGGCCGGTCCCCTTGCCCACCTCCTTCGTGGTGAAGAACGGCTCGAAGATCCGCCCGATCCGCTCGGGCGGGATGCCCGTGCCGGTGTCGATCAGCGACACGGCCGCGAAGGGCTTCCGGGACCCGGCATGGCCGCGGATGGCCGGCAGGGCCGCGCCGCAGGTCACGCGCAGGGTCAGCGTGCCTTCCCCGTCCATGGCGTCGCGGGCGTTGACCGCCATGTTGACGAGCGCGGTCTCGAACTGGCTCACATCCGCCCGGATCAGGCAGGTCGCCTCCGGCACCTCGGTCACGACCTGCACCCGCGCGCCGGTCAGGGTGTCGAGCATGTCGGCGATCGCCCGCACCCTCTGGCCGACCTCGAACACCTCGGGCTTGAGGGCCTGCCGCCGGGCGAAGGCCAGCAGCTGGCCGGTGAGCTTCGCGGCCCGCTCCACGGTCTCGGAGACCGCGTCGAGGTAGCGGCGCTTGCGGACCTCCGGCAGGTCGGGCCGCCGCAGGAAGTCGACGGACGAGCGGATGATGGTCAGCAGGTTGTTGAAGACGTGCGCGACGCCGCCGGTGAGCTGGCCGACCGCCTCCAGCTTCTGGGACTGGCGCAGCGCCTCCTGCGCCTGGGCCAGCTCGGCCTGGCCGCGCAGCCGCTCGGTGACGTCCATGACGAACTGGTAGCAGCCCGTGCGCGCGCCCCGCGCGTCGCGCAGGGTGCGGAAGCTGATCTCGTAGGAGGGGCGCGCCCGCCCGGCGTCGCCGAACGCCTCGACCAGGGTGATCTCCTCGCCGGCGAGCCCGCGTCCCCATACCGCCCGCACCTGCGCCTGGTGCTCCGGCTGATCGGCCAGCAGGTCGAGCATGTTGTCGCCCACCTTCGGCCTCACGCCGTAGATGCGCGCGAACTCGTCGGCATTCGCCCTGTTGATCGCCAGGATGTTGTAGTCGAGGTCGGCCGCCATCACCATGATGTCGGTCCTCTCGACGATCGTGGCGAAGAGATTGCGCTCCGCGGTGCGCTCGGAGACCTGCAGCTCCAGGGTCTCGTTGAGGTCCTGGAGGCGGCGCTCGCTCTCGGCCAGGCGCTGCTCGGCCTCCTTGCGCCGGCTGAGATCGGCCGTGACGATCAGCAGGCTCTTGAGCCCGCCCTCCGCGTCGTCGAGGCGCCGGATGCTGCTGCTCGCCCAGATCGCGCTGCCGTCCGGACGGACATACCGCTTGTCGAGGGCGACGTCGCGGTCGGTCTCGAGGGCCCGCGCCAGCGCGGCCGCGCTCGGCGCCCGGTCCGCGGGATCGGTCACGTCGGCGACGCCGAGCCGCAGCAGCGCCTCGGTCGGCCGCCCGAGGATCCGGCACAGCTCGGTGTTAACCCGCAGGAAGCGCCCCGCGGCATCCACCTCGGACAGGCCGACCGAGGCGCCGGCGAAGATCGCCGCCAAGTGCTCCTCGCTCTTGCGCAGGGCCGCCTCTGCGCGGGCGCGCTCGATCGCCGCCTTCACGCGCTCGCCGACCTCGCGGATCAGGTTCCCCTCGGCGGTGGTCCAGGCACGCGGCACCGCGCTCTGAACCGCCAGCAGGCTCACCCACTCCGCGCCGCGGAACAGCACGACGTCGACGAAGGCCGCGACCTCGCGGGATCCGAGGCCGGCGCGCGCCGCCTCGCTGAAGCGGGGATCGGCGGCCACGTCCTCGACCGCGACCACGGTCCCGTCGCGGTAGGCGGCCAGAAGGTCGGGGCCGAACGCCGCCAGGGAATGCTCCCCGACGATCGAGCCGACGCCCCGGGCGTATTCCCGCTCGACCTTCATCAGGCTGCCGGCGATCTCGGCGTAGAAGACGCGGCTCGCGCCGACGCGCTCGCCGAGGCGCCGCGAGGCCACCGCGACGATCTCCGCCGACGCGGTCAGCGGGCGGAGCGTGTCGCTGAGATCGAGCAGGAAGGATTGCCGCTCCTCGTTGTCCCGGCGCGACGCCTCCGTCTCGCGCGTACGGCGGGCGACGGCCTCCTGGCCGGCGATCGCCGTGCAGGTCCCGACGAGGCCGGTGACGTGCCCCGCCGTGTCCCGGACGGGCACCAGGGAGAGCGCGAAGCGCGCCGCGTCGGCACCGCCGTCGCCGTCGAGGACGGGCTCGCCCTCCGCCGTGTGGACCGGCCGGCCGGCGTAGGCCCGGTCCACGAGGGGCGCGAGACCGGCCCCGACCTCGCCCCAGACCGCGAGACAGTCCCGGCCGAGGGCCGCGGGATGCCGGTCGCCGAGGATCTCCGCGTAGAGATCGTTGTACAGGAGCCGCCGCTCGGGGCCCCAGAGGATGAACGTCGGCCGGTCCGCGCCGAACATGACCCCGACGAGGGTCGTCAGCGATTCGGGCCAGGCGAACAGCGCCCCGAGGGGCGTGCTGTCCCAGTCGTGCGCGCGCAGGAGCACGGCCATCGCGCCGCCGTCGGCGAGGAAGGCCGGGTCGCGGATCGGGGCGTCAGATCTCCCGTGCATGGCGTCCTGACGCGGCTTCGACGGGCATCGGGGGTTCCTCGGGCGACGGGGTCTCGGCGAGACTCGACACGGCCCGTTCGATCGTCGGGGCGGCATCGCGCATCTGGTCGCCCGGCATGCCAGACCGGTCCCACGAGACGCCGAGCTTGTCAAAGCCGGGATGGCGCCCGCGTGGCCGGATCGCAGGATTCTGATGCCGCCGGCCCCCTCAGGAGACGGCGGCCGGGCGACGCGCCGGGTCGGCGGAGGCGAGATGGCGCCGCAGTGTCAGCGCCAGGGCGTTCGAGCGCCAGGGCCGCCGGACGATGTCGGCGACGGGAACCGCCGCGAGGAGTTCCGGCCGCACCGCGTCGGTCGCCGACAGCGAGAGCACGATCGGCCGCCCGGAGATCCGCGCGGCGCGGTGCGCGAAGGCGAGGCCCGAGAGATCGGCGAGACGGTTGTCGACGATCAGCAGGTCGAACCGTCCCGGCTCCCGCCGCAGGACGGCCAGGGCGGCCTCGGGGTCCGCGTAGCCGACCGGCTCGTAGCCGAGCGCCGCCAGCGTCTCCTCGTCCTCCTGGACAGACCGGCGCGTGCGCCCGACCAACATCACGGTCCCGCCGGCCGCCGCGCCGGCCGCGGCCTGCGGGATCACGGGCAGCCACACCGCGAAGGTGCTGCCGCTGCCCGGAGCGCTGCGCACGTCGAAGGCGCCGTCTTGCTCCTGGACGAACTCGAAGGCGGTGGCGAGACCTAGGCCGGTCCCGGCCGGTCGGGTGGTGAAGAACGGCTCGAAGATCCGCGCGAGCGTGGCCTCGTCCATGCCGCGGCCGGTGTCGGACACGCGGATCCGGACGTAGGCGCCGGGCCGCAGGGTGCCGTGGGTCAGGGCGCTCGTCCGCGGCAGGGCGACGTGGTCGAGCCGCACGTCGACGGCCGCGCCCGGCGCGGAGGCCTGGACGGCGTTGCGGATCAGGTTGTGGACGACCTGCTGCAGCTGTGCCGGCTCGCCGCCGACGCGGGCGCCCTCCGCGGTGCCCGCGAGCGCGATCGTGGCCGGTCCGGCCGTGGAGGCCCGGATCTGCGCCACGGTCTCGTGGACCACCGCGTCCGCCGCGCTGGTGCACTGCGCGGAGCGCGCGGGGCGGCCGAAATCGAGGATCTGGCCGGCGATCTCGCGCGCGCGGCCGCCGGCCTGGACCAGCAGCCCGATATGCTCGGCCGCCCGCGCCGGATGAGCCGGCAGGGCGTCCCCGGCGATCTCGGCGTGGCCCAGCATGACGTTGAGGACGTTGTTGATGTTGTGGGCGACCCCGCTGGCGAAGGTCCCGATGGCCTCGAGCCGCTGGGCGCGGCGCAGCGCCGCCTCGATCTCCCGGCGCTCGGCCCAGACGTGCTGCCGCTCCAGGGCGGCCGCGAAGCTGTCGGCGACGACCTGCAGCAGGCCGCGCGAGTGCCGCAGCCAGGGCGGCAGGCCGGAGGTGGTGCGCTCGAAGCAGAGCAGACCGACGATGCGTTCGCCGCGGCGCAGCCGCGCGCAGGCCCACGAGACGACGCCGCGCTCGGCCAGGGAGCGGCGCAGCGCCGGCGGCCCGGTCTCGTCCGCCACCTCGACGAAGATGAGGTCGCTGGCGGCGGCCGCGACGTCGTGAACGAGGGCCTGCTGCGCCGCCGGCCAGCCGCTCGGCGGAGCGAGGCCGGGCCGGTTCCAGAGATGCACCGCGCCGGTGCCGTCGAGCATGAGGACGTAGCCGTGATCCGTGTCGAGCCCTTCGCCCACCATGGCGAGGACGTCCACGATGCGCGTGTCGGTCTCGTCGGGCTGAATCGCCAGGAAGCGGTTGGCCGCCTGCGCCACGACAGTCTGGAAAGCCACGGTCCGGCGCAGGATCCGGGTCCCGGCGCGCATCAGCACCCCCACGCGGACCACGAGGGCGAGCAGCGCGAGGGCGACGGCGTAGAGCGCGAGGCGGAACCCGTCCGCCCGGGCCTGGCGCCGGTCGCGGAGGCTGCGCCGGGACTCCAGAAGCGCCTCGCGGGCCGCCTCGCTCGACGAGGCCGGCAGCGAGCGCGTGACCGCGTCGACATGCGGCAGCAGTTCCAGGAGTTGGCGCCCGTGCAGGACGATGGCGTCGACGTCGCCGGCCCGGGCGGGCGCCCCCCCCGGGGGGGGCGACCCCCCCGGACGGGGGGGGGGGGGGGGCGGGGCCGCGCGCGGGGCGGTGGCCCCCGCGCCCCGGCCCGGGGCCCCCGCCCCGTCGGCGGCGTGCAACGTCTCGAGACGGGTGCGGATGTCGGCGAGGCGCGCGGGCGTCGAGTCGCGCACGAGTTCCGAGATGCGGATCTGGAGCGCGGCCACCGCGCGCGAGAGGCCGGGGGCGATGTCGGACTCGGACAGCCGGTCGCTGAGCGAGTCGAAGTAGGCGATCGAGTTCTGCACAAGGGCGTTGCCGGTCTTGAACCGTTCGACCATCGCGGCCTCCCGCTCCACCGCTTCGGCCAGCGCCTGGACGTCGGGATCCCCGCCATTGCTCGCCTGCAGGTCGGCCACGGCCTTCTGCATCTCGCGCAGGTGCGCGACGATCGGGTCGTAGTTGCGCAGCAGGCCGGTCCGGGCCCGCAGCACGTCGTGCTGCATGCGCGACTCGGCCAGTGCCAGGGCGTCCACGGTCCGCTGGGTCGCCTGGTAGGCGGCCTCCATCCCGCCGTTGCCGTTGATCAGCAGCCACGTGAGCAGCGCCGCGAGCAGCGCGCCGAGCGTGACGGCCTGCAGGGTCAGTCTCATAGCTGCGGCTTGCCGTCCTGAGGGGCCGCGCCGGGCGCTGGCGGCGCGGTCAGGGGCCGGCCCTCGTAGGTGCCGGTCAGGGTCCCGAGGAAGGCGACGATCCCGTCGATCTGCGCGGCGGTGAGTTCGCGGCCGAGCTGCGCCCGCGCCATGAGCCGAACCGCCTCGGGGAGCGTGGCGATCCCACCGTCGTCGAAGTAGGGCGCCGTGACGGCGACGTTGCGCAGGCTGGGCACCCGCAGCACCTCGGCCACCTTGTTGGGGATCGTGACGAAGATCCCGACCTTCTCGAACAGGTTGCCGCCGACATTGACGCCCTGGTGGCAGGACGCGCAGCCGATCCGGCGGAACAGGTCGTAGCCCGCCTGCTCCGCGCCGGTGATGGCGTGGGCGTCGCCGCGCAGCCAGCGGTCGAAGCGGCTGTCCGGTGTGAGGAGCGTGCGCTCGAAGCTGTTGATCGCGTCGATCACCGCCTCCCGGTCGGCCGCGCGCCCGTAGGCGGCCTGGAACATCGGGGCGAGCACAGGGTCGCCGCGGACCGTGTCGAGGATCCGGGGCCAGGACCCGCCCAGGAACTCGGGCCGCGTCAGGGCGAGCTCGGCCTGCTCGCGCAGGCTCGGGATGTCGCCGGCCCAGCCCTGCCGGAAGCTGAGCGCCGCGTTGAAGGCCGTCGGCGTGTTGCGCGGAACCGGCGTGCCGTCGGCGGTCAGGTTCCGGGGCACCGCGCTCGCGCCGCTGGTGCGGATGTCGTGGCAGGTGATGCAGGCCCGGTCGCCCCCGCGCGAAAGCCGCGTGTCGGTGAAGAGCAGGCGGCCGATCGCGGCCCGGGCCGGGTCCGCCTCCAGGGTGTCGGGCACCGGGGTGATCACCCCCAGCGCATCTGCCGCCTCGGCGGAGAGCGCGGTGTCGGGCGGCCTGTCGTGGCCGGCCGGCCTCCCGTGGGCGACCGCGGCGAGGAGCGCCGCTGCGCTGCCGAGGAGCGCCGCGACCGCGACGCGCCATCGGCCGGCCCGGAACCGGGTCACGGCTACAGCTTCTCGACGGTCGCGGCGAGGACGTAGCCGACGCCGCGCTCGGTGACGATCAGGCGCGGCGCGCTCGGATCCACCTCCAGCTTGCGGCGCAGCCGCAGGATCTGGACGTCGATGCTGCGGTCGAACACGTCCTCGTGGACGCGTGTGGCCTGCAGGAGCTGCTCGCGGCTGAGCGGGCGCTGGGGCGCGTCGAGGAAGGCCACCAGCAGGGCGTACTCGCCCTTGCTGAGCGCGACCTCCGCGCCGTCGGGATTGGTGAGGCGCCGGCGACGCCGGTCGAGCACCCAGCCTTCGAAGCGGCTGCGGTGGGACTCCTGGACCCGCGCCGGGGCGGGCGCCGCCTCGGCCCTACGCAGGATGACCCTGACCCGCGCGAGCAGCTCGCGCAGCCCGTAGGGCTTCACGAGGTAATCGTCGGCGCCGAGTTCGAGGCCGATCACCCGGTCGATCTCGTCCCGGCGATGGCCGGTGGTGATGATCACCGGCAGGTCGCTCCTGGCCCGCAGGTCGCGCAGCAGGTCGAGCCCGTTCTCCGAGCCCAGCCGCAGGTCCAGCACGACGAGGTCGAATTCGGCCTCCGCGAGCCGCTTCTCCGCCTCCGCCCGGTCGGTCGCCGCCGTCACGGCGACGTCGTGGTCGGCGAAGTGGTCCGAGACGATGCGCTGCATACCCGCGTCGTCCTCGACGAGGAGGATGCGGGTCGTGCCGGCGCGCGCGCTCCGACCCTGACTCCGGTCCAGACTGGATTCGATCATGGCCACCTCCGGTTCGCGGCGGCCCGCCGCGACGGCACGATCTCGACGCGCCGGTTCGGGGAGCGGGAGGAGCGTCCGGTCGGGCTGATAGCGCCCTCCGGATGTCCTTCGCGTCCGTCGCCGGCCCGCCCCGGCGGCCGATCTGGGCGCGTCCGGTCATCGGGCCTTACACGGCTGAGTTGATACCACGCCCCCTAAAAGATTGCGCGCTTCATATTGTGCGTGACAGCACAGCGCGAGCATTCGTCCCGGCACGTACCGTATCGAACAAACGAGAATGCCACCGTTACAGCTGTAACCGAGATCATCTTGTTGAGACACCGGGATGTAACCCGCAGAAAACATGATCATTCTCTCGCAATAGAGAGGTGATCATGACTGACGCCGCGATCCCGGAGATCGGTCCGCGCCTTCACCGAAACCTCTGCAAGCCCGGACCCGACTGCCGGAAGCCCGCCGCTGGTCTTCCCGGGCCGTCGGGACGCCCGGCGCGGGAGCGCGGCGGGCCAACTCCGTCCCCGATCGCCGCGCCGCGACCGGCGCTCGCCCGCCACGGACGATGGCTGCTCGACGCGCTCGTTGTCAGCTTCGCATTCGGCGGGTGCATCCACAGTATCCACCCGGACTACGTCGACTTCCTGCGCGATATCAGCAGCGCAAATCGGCACCGGACCTGACGCTCCCGCCGTCGACAGTGCCACGTCGTCTTCCAGACCGCTCCAGGGAGGTCAGCCGAGTCGCGGCCTCCGCGCGCGTCCGCGCGCGATCATCTCGGGACATCCAGATCATGTCGCTCAACGTCCTCTGCATCTCGTGGGGCACCACCGGCAATCTCAGCCCCGTGCTCACGGCGGCCCGGCAGCTGCGCCGGGCGGGGCACCGCCCGCGCGTCATGGCCGACCCGGCGATGTGCGGGGAGGTCGAGGCGGCGGGCTTCCCGTTCGTCGGGTGGCGCCGCGCCCCGACCGGCCTCGACGCCGACCCGGCCGATTTCTCCGATCTCGCGGACTGGCTGCGGCAGACGATGTTCGCCCCGGCGGGCGCCTACGCGGCCGACACGCTCGACGAGATCCGCCGCCTCCCGACCGACGCCGTCCTGAGCCTCGACCTCCTGCCCGGCTGCGCCCTGGCGGCCGAGGCGGCCGACCTGCCGCACGCGGTCCTGTCGCCGCATATCAGCATCCGCCCGCTCCCCGGCATTCCGCCCGCCGCGAGCGGCCTGACGCCGCCGCGGACCGAGGCGGAGCGGGACGCGGTGGACGCGGCGACCGCCGCGATCGTGTCGGCGATGGAGCGGGGCCGGCCGGCGCTCAACGCCGCGCGGCGCGCCTTCGGGCTGCCGCCGGTCGCCAGCGCCTTCGCCCATTTCGATCGCGCCGACCGCGTCCTGCTGGCCGTCAGCCGCGCCTTCGACTTCGACACGCAGGCGTTGCCCGCCAATTACCGCTACATCGGCCCGCTGCTCGACGAGCCGGGCTGGTCCCGCGGGACGGGGCATGGGTGGTCCGGCTCGGGACGGCGGCGGATCCTCGTCGCCGGCAGTACCGGCGCCCAGAACCAGACCGACCTGCTCCGGCGCGTGGCGCGCGCCGTTGGCTCGGTCGAGGCCGAGACCATCGTGACGACCGGACCGAATGTCGGGCCCGCGGACCTGGCCGCCCCCGCCGCCGTCCGGGTCGTGGCGGCCGCCTCCCACGACGCCCTCATGGCGCGGGCCGACCTGGTGGTGTGCCAGGGCGGTCACGGGACGGTCAGCCGCGCCCTGCTGCACGGTGCGCCGCTGCTGGTGATCCCCCTGGCCCGCGACCAGGCCGACAACGCCGCCCGCGTCGCCCTGCGCGGTGCCGGCCTGCGCCTGCCCGCCGACGCGGGCGAGGGCGAGATCGCCACCGCGGCGCGCCGGCTCCTGGCGGAGCCGGGCTTCCGCAGGGCCGCCGGAATACTCGGGGCGGCCGTGCGGGCGGATCTCGACGCGGGCGGCCTCGTCCGCGAGATCGACGCGATGGTGGCGGCGCGCCGGGCCTCCGCGGACCGGGGCGGCACCCGGGGCGGAGACCGGCTTTGGGCCTGATCCGCGCGCCCGCGCCGGCGCGGCCCCGCATCCGCCCCGGCTCGGCCGGCTTCTCGGCGCTGCTCGGGCTGCTGGCGGCGCTCCCGACCTTCGGGATCGACATGATCCTGCCGAGCCTGTCGGACACGGCGGCCGCGCTGCACGTCCCGGCCACCGCGATGGGCGCGGCCATGGGCATCTACCTGCTCGGCTTCGGGGGCGCGCTGCTGGTCTACGGCCCGGTCTCGGACCGGCTGGGCCGCAAGCCGGCCATCGTCTGCGGCTGCCTCCTCCTCGTCGTTGGCAGCCTCGGCTGCGGCGCGGCGCGGACGCTGCCGGACTTCCTGCTGTTCCGGGCCCTCCAGGGGATCGGCGCGGCGGGCCCGGGCATGGCGGTCCTCGCGATGGTGCGCGACCTGTTCGAGGGCGAGGCGGCGCGCGCCCGGATGTCGTTCGTCGTCCTCACCATCAACGTGGTGCCGATGGTGGCCCCGACCGTCGGCGCCGGGCTGATGGATCTCGGCGGCTGGCGCCTGATCCACGCCGCGCCGGTCGCCGCCGCCCTGGCGGCCCTGGTGGCGATCCGGCGCATCGACGAGCCCCTACGGCGGACCCCGGGCCCGGGGCCGGCCTCCGGGATCCTGCGCGGCTACGGGCGGATCCTGGCGAGCCGGGTCTTCCTCGGCCACGCCCTGTGCAACGCCGCGGCCGCGGGGGCGGTCTTCGCCTACATCACCGGCTCGGCGCTGGTGTTCGTCGACGCCCTCGGGCTCAGCCCGCTGGCCTACGGGCTGGTCTTCGGGGCGAGCTCCCTGTCGGTGATGGTCGGCGCCTTCCTGAACGGGCGGCTCGCGGCCCGGGGCGTCCCCCCGCCGCGGGTGATCGCCGCCGGCCTCGCCCTGGCGACCGGCGCGGCTTCCCTGCTCCTCGTCGCGGCGCTCGCCCGGCCGCCCGCGGCCGCGCCGGTAATCGCCGCGATGGTCGGCGTGGCCCTGGCCTTCGGCCTCGTCTCGCCCAACGCCGTGCACGGCGCGACGGAGCGCAGCCCGGAGGCGGCGGGCGCGGCCAGCGCCGTCGCGGTCTTCCTGCAGATGCTCGGGGCGGCCGTCGCCAGCGACCTCGTCGCCCGGTTCTTCGACGGCCGGTCCGCCCTGTCGATGGCCGCCGTGATGCTCGGCTGCTGCCTCGCGGCCGCCGCCGCCCACGCGGGTCTCGCCCGGCCGGTGACCCGCGCCCTCTCCCAGCCCCACGGAGAACCCGCATGATCTTCGACCCGCCCCCCTGGCCGCCCCTCTACCTCACGCGCGAGGGCGGCCGGCTCGCCCATATCGAGGCCGGGCCGATCACCCCCGAGGGGCAGCCGCTGCTGCTGATCAACGGCTGGACCGGCGACCACGGCATCTTCACGCCGCAGATCCGGCACTTCGCGAGGACGCGCCGCGTCGTGGCGGTCGACCTGCGCGGCCACGGCGCCAGCGACGCGCCGGAGCGCGACTACACGGTCGCGGGCTTCGCCGAGGACGTCGCGTGGCAGAGCCGGACGCTGGGCCTCGTGAAACCGATCGTGATCGGCCACAGCTTCGGCGGCGCGGTGGCGCTGGAGCTGTGCGGCCGCCATCCCGACCTCGCCGCCGGCCTCGTCATGATCGACTCGATCGTCCTGCCGTCGGCGGACGCGGCGGGCGGCGCCGCGATCGAGGGGCTGCTGGCGGGCGTCGGCGGCCCGGATTACCGGTCCGTCGTCCGGGAGATGGCCTGGGTGATCGGCGGCGAGTACGACCATCCGGCCCGGCGGAAGGCGATCTTCGAGACGTTCATCCTCGGCCCCTGCCAGCGGACACCGCAGCACGTGGCCTACGCGGCGCTGCGCGACATGGTGCTGGCCCACGATCCCGTCCCGGCCGCGCGCGCCTGCCGGATCCCGATGGCCTACATCTCGGCGGACGTGCCGCTCGTGGCGGAGGCCCGCGACCTCGACCGGCTGCGGGAGCTCTGCCCGCAGCTCGTCACCGCCCAGACGCTGCTGGCGGGCCACTTCAACACGATCGAGGTGGCCGAGCAGGTCAACGCGATGATCGAGCGCTTCCTGGCGGTCGGCCTGGGGCCGCGCGCGCGGTAGCGGGACGCCGCGGGACGCCGCGGGACCATCGCGGAACAGGCGGGACGGCGCCCTCCGCGGAGCCGTCCCGCGACCCGTCGCGCGAAGCGCGTCAGGACGCCCGGCCCGCCTCCGTCCGGTCGCCCAGGAGGCGCCGCGCCGACGAGATCACCTGGAGCGTCTGGGAGCTCAGCTGCTCCTGGCGCGCCCGCTGCTCGTACTGTCTCAGGCGGACGATCAGGCCGTCCTCGTCCGGGATCCCGTGGTCCATACCGCCGATCACGAAGTCCGTGATCGTCCGTCGGAGCAGCGTCTCGAAGACGTCGTCCGTATTCGCCAGCCCTGCAACCATGAGGACTTCTCCTTCTGCGAAGCGGCGCCTTTTTCGAAGGGTCAAGTTACGGCATGATTTCGGAACATCTCACACACCATCCGCGCGGCGATCGGCGTGCTCTTCCGCACAAGGCGGCCGCGGCTGCGACCGGGCCGCCGGCGCGGCGCATGTTATGGCTGTAATGTTCGGCCCAGCTCCCGCAATCATCCTGTAGTCCGGGCTTCCGAGAGTTCTCGCGCAACACAGCAGCGAGAACGCACAGATGAATGCGACCGAAGATCTGACGCGACAGGCCGGCCCGCCCGAAGCCCCGACCGGCGTCTTGACCGGCGTCCCGACGCTCACGGTGGCGGAGCTGGAGGCCGACCCGCACGGCGTCTACCGCGCCTGGCGGCCGCGGCTGCCCTTCGTCGGCCACGAGGTCGCGGGCGTCCTCGTCCTCCGCGCCCGCGACGTCGACCTGCTGATGCGCGACCCTCGCGCCCAGGCCACGGAGACGCTCTATCCGGAATCGCGCGCGATCCCCGAGGGGGCGCTGTTCGACATCTTCGCGCACGGCATGCTCACGGCCAACGGCGCGGTCCACCGCCGGCGCCGCTCGCCCTTCACCCGCACCTTCGCGGCGCGCCTGATCGAGGGCCTTCGGCCCCGGATCCGCGTCGCCGCGGAGGGCCTCGTCCGCGACTGGCTGGGGGACGGGGAGGTCGACCTCGTGGCGCGTTACACCGCGCAGATCCCGGCCCAGGTCATCGCCGACATCCTCGGCCTGCCGCGCGACGACATCCCGCGGTTCACGCACCTCGCCTACGAGGTCTCCCGGGTGCTGAGCTTCACCTTCGGACCGGAGGACATTCCGGATCTGGAGGCGGCGGCGGTCGCGCTGCAGGACTACGTGGCCGGGATCCTCGCCGCGCGCCGGTCGGCGCCCCGCGCCGATTTCCTGTCGCGCTTCCTCGCGGAGACCGAGGCGGCGGGCGAGCTCACGCCGCAGGAGGTGGTGATCCAGCTCGTGCAGATGATCATCGGTGGCACCGACACGACCCGGGTCGCGGGCGCCATGCAGGTGGCGCTGCTGCTGCAGCATCCCGAGCAGTGGGCGGCGGTCAGCCGCGATCCCGACCTGATCCCGGCCGCGGTGGCGGAGTCGCTCCGCTACGAGCCGAGCGCCGGCTCCGCCGGCCGGGTCGCCCGGGAGGACATTCCCCTCGACGGGCACGTCGTGCCGGCCGGAAGCCTGATGCTGCTCTCGACGCTGTCGGCGATGCGGGACGAGACGGTCTACGCGCGTCCCGACACGTTCGACATCCGGCGCACCGACCTACCGCGCCTCCATCCGGTCTTCGGCGGCGGCGCGCACAGGTGCATCGGCGAGGCCCTGGCGCGGGTCGAGCTGGAGGAGGGACTGGGCGCCGTGCTGCGCCTCGCCCCGCGCCTGCGCCTGACCGGCGCGATGCCGGTCCTCCGCGGCCACAGCGGCATCCGCCGCATCGACGCGCTGCGGGTCGCCGCCTAGCGCCGTTCCCGACCGGATGGGGACGGCGGCGCTCGCCGAGCCCTTCGCCGCGCGTAGCGAGGTCCCCTCTCCCGCACGGGCGAGGGGGCCAGGGCGCGGCTACCTCGACCGGAGTCGCGCCCCTCCGGACCGTTGCAACGCTTTCGCGCCGTCTCCCGCGCGTCCCCCGCGCGCCCGTTGCAGCCGTAGCCGCTTCGGCCCCGCCCCGCAGCGACGCCGTAACGGGCCGCCCCCAGCCTCGCTCCCGGACGCCCCGGCGATCGCACCGCGATCGCGGCGCCCTCACGCCCCCCACGGAAAGGACAAGCGATGAAGGTCCTCCTCTGCTCGACGCCCGCCACGGGCCATCTCAATCCCCTCCTCGCCATCGCCCACATGCTGATCGCGGACGGCCACGAGGTCATGGTCCTCTCGGGCTCGGCCTTCCGCGACCGCATCGTGGCGGCCGGCGCCCGCTTCATGGCCCTGCCGGGCGCGGCGGATTTCGACGGCCGCGACCTCCGCGCGGTCGTGCCCGAACTGGCCGAGATCGCGCCGGGACCGGACTGGCTGCGCGTCGCCATGGAGCGCGTGTTCGTCGACCGCATCCCCGACCAGGCGCGCGGCCTGCGCGCGGCGCTCCGCGCCTTCCCGGCCTCGCTGGTGATCGGCGACGACATGTTCTTCGGCGCCCTGCCGCTGCTGCTGGGGCCGCGCGCGGAGCGCCCCGCCATCGTCCTGTGCGGCACGTCGATCCTGCACTGCGCGCGGCCCGACCGGGCTCCGGCCTTCCTGGGTCTCCCGCCGGCCGAGACGCCCGAGCAGGAAGCCACCTACGGCCGCATCGCCGAGGCCTACGAGGCGGCGGTCGACCGGCCGGTCGGGCTGAGCCTCGCCGCCAAGCTGGCGGAACTCGGCCGGGCCGCCCCGCCCTGGCCGCTGTTCGACGCGGTGGTGCGGCTCGCCGACACCTACCTGCAGCTCACCGTCCCGAGTTTCGAGTACCCGTTCCCGCTGCCGCCGACGGTGCGCTTCATCGGGGCGCTGCCGATCGTCCCGGGGCAGGCGGCGCTCCCGCCCTGGGCGGGCGACCTCGACGGCGCGCGCAAGGTCGTGCTGGTCACGCAGGGCACGGTCGCGAACCACGATTTCGGCCTGCTCATCGGCCCCGCCCTCCGGGCGCTGGCCGATGAGCCCGACATCCTGACCGTGGTGACGGGCGGCGGCCGGGGACTCGACGCGATCCCGGGCCCGATCCCGGCCAACGCGCGGCTCTCGCCCTACCTCCCATTCGAGTGGCTGCTGCCCCGGGTCGACGCCATGGTGACCAACGGCGGCTACGGGAGCGTGAACCAGGCCCTGAGCCACGGGATCCCCCTCGTCGCCGCCGGCCTCACCGAGGACAAGGCCGACGTGAACGCCCGCATCGCATGGTCGGGGGCCGGGATCGACCTCGCCGCGAACGACCCGACGCCGGAGGCGATCCGGAAGGCGGTGCGGACCGTGCTCGACGCGCCCGGCCATCGCCGGGAGGCGCGGCGCCTCGCCGCCGAGTTCGCCGCCTACGACGCGAAGGCCGAGATCCTGCGGCTCCTGTCCAGCCACGGCGGCCGCGCGCGCAGCGCCGCCTGAGCGTCCGTCGCACCCGGCGTGGGACCGTCCCGGGACCAGCCCGGCGCGGACGGCCCCCGCATCCGCGCCCATCACGGCACCCGGTCCGGCGGACCGGGTGCCGTTCGCGTGTCGGGGCGACTGTCGGGGCAACTGTCGGGGCGACGAGCCCGGACCCGGGTCACGACCGTCCCGGCAACGATCCCGAGCCCGTCCGTCGATCGCCCCGCATGTCTGCTGTCATTGTTTTCCGATCCGCCGAAATCGCGGTGAAAGATCGGATTTTTACTTCGGACGCTCCACCACGAGGAGCACGAGACCATGATCTCACACTGCACACGGGCCGCCGCGGCCACCGCGCTCGGGACGCTGCTGACGGTCCTGGCGGCCCCGACCGCCGCGCCGGCGCAGCCAATCCCGCGCTTCGCGCAGCCCGACGTCCCGAGCGTCGCGGTGATCGCCCGGGCACGCCCGTTCCGGACGGATCTAGACCTCCGCTCCCCCGCCGTGGAGCGGGAGCATTCCCGGGCGCAGCGCATCATCGCCCGCGTCTGCTCGCGCTGCTGATGCCCGCCATGGCGCTGCGGGAGCCCCGCGCGGACACGGCGGACGCCTGTCCCGGGCTCGCGGGCGGTATCGGGCGACGGGCGCGGGCGGTTCCCCTCCGCCGACGCCTCGCCGTCCCGGCGGCGGAGCGCGGCCGGCTCCTCGCCGCGGCGGCGCTGCCGCTGCTCCTGGCGCTCGCGGCCACGACGACGCCGGAGCCCGTGGCGATCGGGCTCGGCGGGCTCGCCCTGGCGTGGCTCTCGCTGCGGGTGCAGCGCCTGCGCGGGGCGGCGTGCGCCGCGACGCGGCAGCGGAACAACCTCGCGCGCCTGACCGCGCCGACGGTCGCCCGATGGGTCGCCGAGACGGATCGCGCCGCCCGGCGCCCCGGCTGGGAGCAGGAGGCGACGGTGCTCTTCGCCGACATCCGCGGCTTCACCCGCCTCTGCGAGGGCATGGCGCCCGGCGAGGTCGCGGCGTTCCTCGCCGCGTTCCGGTCCCGCGCCGCGCGGGCGATCGAGGCGGCGGGCGGCCTCGTCGACAAGTTCGTCGGCGACGAGGTGATGGCGGTGTTCGGCGTGCCGGACGCGGCGCCCGGGGATGCCGGTCGCGCCGTCGCGGCGGCCCGCGCGCTCGCGGCCGCGATGGCGACCTGGAGCCGGGAGCGCGGGCAGGCCGGCCTGCCACCGGTGCGGGTCGGCATCGGGCTGCATCGCGGCCCGGTCTTCATCGGCGTCATCGGGGCGGAGCGCGTCGAGTTCACGGCGGTCGGCGACACCGTCAACGTGGCCCGCCGGCTGGAACAGATGACCCGCGCGCTGCCCTGCGACTGCCTCGCCTCCGAGGCGGTCGTCCGGGCCGCGCCGTCCGGCGGGGCGCGGATCGTGGCCGTCGGGCCCGTGCGCGGCGGCCGCACCGTCCTGCGCCTGTTCACCCTCCGGCTCGATCCGGCGGCGCCGTCTCGGGACGGGTCCGAGTGATCCCGCGGACGCGGCGGGACGGTGTCCGACAGGCCGGCGGTCGGGCCGCCCGCCACCCGCGCGGCCGCCAGACGATCCGGACCGGCCACCTCTGACGGGCGCGCTAGAGCTGCTCCCGATCGTGTTGCGACGGTTTGGAAGGACGACTCCGGTCGAGACAGCCGCGCTATGCCCCTTCTCCCGTGCGGGAGAGGGCTGGGGTGAGGGATGCGATCTCTCCGGATAATTCTCCTCCCTCACCCTGTCCCTCTCCCGAACGGGAGAGGGGAGGCGCGCCACGCGCGCCGAGGGCTCGACGAGCGCCGTGCGGTCCTCGTCCCGCGCCGCCGTCGACGCGGCCCTGAGCCGCTCTGGCCCGGCTGTTCCGGCGGGCGGCGGCCGCCTCCCATACCGCCGCCGCTGCGGGTGCTGGCCCTCAGGCGCGGGGCCGGTCGTCGAGGTCGTCGAGGTCGACGCGCCGGGTGATCCCCACCGCGTCCAGGAAGGCCGCGTCGTGGCTGACGACGAGGAGCGCGCCGTCATAGGCCGCCAACCCGGCCTCGAGGGCCTCGACCGCGTCCAGGTCGAGGTGGTTGGTCGGCTCGTCGAGGATCAGGAGGGGCGGGGGCGCGCGGTTGCCGAGCACGCAGGCGAGGGCGGTCCGGACCTGCTCGCCGCCGCTCAGCGCCGCGACGGGGCGGTCCGCGGCCGCCGCCCGGAACTGGAATCGCGCCAGCGCCGCCCGGCACCCGTTCGCGTCCTCCTCCGGATTGAGACGCGCGAAGTTCTCCCCCACGGTCCGGTCGCGGTCGAGGAGGTCGAGGCGCTGGTCGAGCAGCGCGGCGCGCACCCCGACCGAGACGCGGCCCGACCACGGGCTGAGGCGGCCGGCGACCAGCGCGAGCAGGGTCGACTTGCCCGAGCCGTTCCGCCCGCGGAGGGCGACGCGCTCCGGCCCCGTGACCGCGAGGGACACGTCCCGCAGGACCGGCTGTCCCGGCCGGTAGCCGACCGTCACGTCGGTGAGCGCGAGGACGCGCCGGTCGGCGTGGAGCCCGCTCGGCGGGAGCGCGATCGCGGCCGGCTTCACCGCCGCGATCCGGTCCCGGGCCTCCGCCAGATCGGCCTCGGCGCCGGCGCGCTGGCGCTCGGTGAGGCGCGCGCTCCCACCCGCCGTCCGCTCCGCGTTGTCCCGGCGAGCCCCGGCCAGGATCCGGGGCAGGTCGCCCTTCGCGGAGCGGCGGTGCCCAGCCGCGTCGCGGCGCTGCTGGCGCTCGACGCGCTCCTGCGCCCGGCGGGCGAGGTCCGTCGCCCGCTTCTCGGCGACCGCGAGGTCGTGCTCGGCCGCGGCGAGACGCGTCGCCTTGGCCTGCCGGAAGGCCTCGAAATTGCCCCGGTAGCGGGTCGCCTCCCCCGGCGCGAGGTCCACGATCGCGTCCATCGCGTCGAGCAGGGCCCGGTCGTGGCTGACCACGATCGCGCCGCTGCGCCACCCCTGCAGAAGTTCCTGGACCGCCCGCCGCCCGTCGCGATCGAGGTCGTTGGTCGGCTCGTCGAGGAGCAGGAAATCCGGCGCGGCGAAGATCGCCGCCGCCAGCGCCGCGCGGGCGCGCTGCCCGCCGGAGAGGCGCCGGAGCGGCGTGTCGGGGCCCACCGCCACGCCCATCCGCGCCAGCGCTCCCGTCAGGCGCTCCGCGAGGGTCCAGTCGGCGGCGGCGAGCTCGTCGGCCTCCGCCGCACCGGCCTCCGCGCGGCGGAGCAGCGCCAGGCCCGCCGTCGCGCCGAACAGGTCGGCGACGGTCTCGTCGGCGGTCGGGCCGGCGAACTGGCGCAGCAGGGCGACCGTGCCGTCGCGGTGGATGCTGCCGCCCGTCGGCGCGAGGCGGCCCGCCAGGAGATTCAGGAGCGTGCTCTTGCCGGCCCCGTTGCGGCCGACGATGCCGGTGCGCTCCCGCGCGAAGCTGGCGGTGATGCCGGAGAGGACGGCGCGCCCGTCAGGCGCGGTCCACGCGAGATTCAGGAGGGAGAGCTGTGCTGGCATGCGGAGAGACGGTCCTGGCGGCAAGGCGGGGCGGCGTTGCAGTCAGGGTCAGTCTCATCGGCGTCTCGGCTCCGGCGGGGGGCCTCCGTAGCGCCGGTCGCGGCCTCTCGCAACGCCGCGGCCGTCGCTTTTTGCGGCGGGATGTCACAAACCGGGATGCTGCATCGTCCTGTCGCCGACCGGGACGCCGGAGCGGCAGGGTGCCCCTCGGCCCGGTCCGCGCGGGAGACAGACGTCATGAAGATCGTGGTGATCGGCGGCAGCGGGTTGATCGGCCGGCACCTGACGGCCGAGCTCGGGCGCGCGGGCCATGAGGCCGTCCCGGCCTCCCCGAGCACGGGCGTCGACGCCGTGACCGGCGCCGGCTTGGCCCGGGTTCTCGCCGGCGCCGACACCGTGGTCGATGTGGCGAACGCGCCCTCCTTCGAGGACGCGGCGGTGCGCGACTTCTTCGAGCGCTCGAGCCGCAACCTCCTCGCCGCCAGCCGGCAGGCGGGCGTCAAGCACCACGTCGCCCTCTCGATCGTCGGCGCGGACCGCGCGGACGGCAACGGCTACTTCCGAGCGAAGGTCGCGCAGGAGCGGCTGATCGCGGCCTCGGGCCTTCCCTACACTATCGTCCGCGCCACCCAGTTCTTCGAGTTCGTCGCGACGATCGCCGAAGCCTTCGCGGTCGGGGACCGGATCGTCGTGCCGGACGCGGATTTCCAGCCCATCGCGGCGGCGGACGTGGCCGCGGCGCTCGCCGCGGTGGCCGTCGGCGCGCCCGCCGACGGGACGATCGACGTCGCGGGGCCGGAGCGGCTGCCGTTCCGG